>CAZIDC010000032.1:6622-7908 GCA_964537885.1 uncultured Syntrophaceae bacterium
TGCGCTTTCGCCTTTCGCCTTACGACTTGCGACTTGCGTTTTTTATCTATCGAATCTCATACTGAAATACTTCTATCCGGTTGTTCCGTTCGATCTCCACCGCAATATTCGAATCTCTTTGAAACTGCGAATAAGCCTGAAATACCTCTTCCGGTTTGTTAATCGGCTGGCCGTTCACTTTCTTAATCACGTCGTTGTTCCGCAGGCCGAGCTTCTCCAACAGGCTGCCCGGCCTGATTCCCGATACGGAAAACCCGCCTGGACGGCCCATCACGAAGTGGGGCTTTAGCTGGGCCTGGGTCATGAATTGATTGATATTCCCCACGGAAGCCACAGCGTCCTCGCGATTCACCAAAAAACGATTGGCCGATAATTTCCTGACGACTTCGCCCGCCGGCGGCCGAGGGCTGGGAATCACTGCGGGTTTGGGACTGCTTTTTTCTGCCGCTATAAATAAATTTTCTTCTTTTCCCTGGCGGTTGATGACCATTCGGTTTCGGAAGATCTTAACAATTCTTCCCCCCTCGAGGCTATCGTTTAAGCGATAGATTCGCTGTTTGCGGTCTGGACCTTCCTGAACAATAGCATAGGAATGAATTCCCGGCCCGATGACCGTCCCGACCAGTTGATAACTTCCCGCCGGGGCCTTCCCCGTCTCCGAAGCCTCCCCTGCTTTACCCTCAATTGGTTTCTTTTCTCCGAGAGGAAGCAATTTGAGGCCTTTCTCTGCCGGGTTGAAGATGTTACGTTCCGTGACGAGGGCATAGCGTTCATAGGGCTCCAACTTTTCCGCCAGGACTGCGGGGACACCCTTCGCCAAGCCGGGTTTGGGGTAGGGAGTCAATCGATCCTGGAGAACCACAATAAAAAGGTGGGCAAGGAGCCAGGCGGCAGCGGCAAGAAAAAGAAGATTAATAACCCAGAAATTCTTAGTGAGGATTCTAACCATTTAACTTTTTAGAAAATTTTGTTTCCTGCTAAGATACTCTTCTTCGCCCCTGGATGTCAATATTGATGGTGCGGGACCTTTCTACGCCTTCCTACGAAAAAAATTACACCTACTAAAAAGACTGCGCTGAAGGCGATGAAAGCCGTACCTCTGGGTTTCTTTATGATCCCATAACCCAAACCCACGGCCGGGTAAAGCGTGAATCGCGCCAAAGCCCTGAGGCTTTCATGCTTGGAAATGATGTCGGCCAATGGAGGACTGAGGGCATAATACAAGGATACCAAAGACCGGCCCGGTAAATGGGTCATGAAATACCGGTCCCTGAGTTCCCGGAGGA
>CAZIDC010000032.1:8008-13705 GCA_964537885.1 uncultured Syntrophaceae bacterium
CCCAACATCCCGGTATAAGAATACGATTGGATGTCGCTCGGGCTTAAATTGTAGGGGATCAGGACAAAAGCATTATAAGTCCCAGCGAGGTTATTAAACTGGATATAATGCACCGCGTAAGGATTAACGTTTCCGGCACCCAGGGCTGGGTAGAAGCTGTTAGAGTTGGTGATCTGCATATTGCCCGGAGTTCTGGAAATGCCGGCAAAACTGTCCGTATACCCGTAAATCCCCCCATAAATGGAAGAGTTGTTCAAATAATTGGCGATCACCCAGTTTTTAAAAATATCATTAACTGAATACCCTCTTTGAGAAAGGGCACCATTGATCCCTTCGATGCCGATTGCTCTGTTGCCAACAATATTGCGAATGGTCGCCGCGCCCCCATAATGCTCGGCTAAGTAAAGCATAAAGAGATAAGTCGCTCCGTAATTGGCCAGATCATCCGCCCAAATAATCAGACTGGTGTTGGGTGCTCGGGCAAAAGCGGAAACATGGCTTTCCCGATGGCCATACCCGCAGACAAATCTTGCCAAACCGGCAAGCCCTTCGTTAATCCAGGTTTCTTCGTTCGGGTCTATACTAAAGTGTATGAAGTGTTGAAATTCATGGGCTAACGTTCCCAAAAAGGTCGTTATGGGCTGCGTTAGGCCTGGGTCCGAATCCATGTAAATCATGTGGCGGGGGTAATTACTGTTAGAAAAACCGGGTAATTCGTTCTGTGAATCAAAATATCCGGCAATATAGGTTGGACCCACATTTTCTTTAATGTCCAGAATAAAGATTGTAAAATCCCCCGTGGGAGGTGGACCAAAATAGGTTGTCTCCGTAGGAAGAATGGTCCGGACGAGTTCATTCCGTATGTTCACAATGGCGTCCGCAGAAACACTTTGAGTATCTTCTACGTAAATATTTAAATTATAACCATTGCCCATCGGATAAACATCCCGGCAGGTTGCCGCCGTTTGATAATAGGATTCAGTCCCAAAATCATAAGCCCAAAAAATTTCAACCTGGCCAAGGAAATCAGAGGAGATCTCTAAGACACGGGTTTTCTCTGCTTTTATTGTCCATCCTGGGCTTAATTCTTTGGAGACTTGAAGCCTTTGGCGGGAAAGCATCGGCGTTCCGCTGACCGGCTCTTTTTCTTCATTGGCGCATAATCCATCGGCATACAGAAGGATAAGATGGCCAGCCAAGGCCAGCATCAGTAAAAAACGGACCAACCCTTTGATCTCACCCCCCTTTCGGGCCTTCATTTGGGTTCCATAACTTGAAAAGATCTCACTTCTATAGCTTCTACTCCCCTGGGAGTCTTGCCGCTCAACCATCCTCTCACGATTAGGCGCTTGTTCTGAAAACCCCGGAGCTCTTTATCATACTCCCCTGTTAAGGCAAAAACCTTCCCCTCCTCCAATTCAATCGCTACCTGGGTGAAAGGTTCGTTACCCATTACGTAGACTCTTCCGACTACTTGGATTTCTTCTTTTTCCACTTTCATGCTCCCTGCTCCCAGAGATCCTGCTAAAAGCAAAAACAGGCCACCCCAATAAATCGTTATTCGGAATTTTTGAAGGTTTATACCCAGCAGGTATTTCATGAAGACTTTCATGTTTTTAAGGATTGAATTCCGGGCCGATATACAGATCCGCGCGGATTTTCAGTTTCTTCCCTTTGAGTTTTCTGAGCAGTTCTTCCTTGTCCAACGCGTAAAGGGGGCTGATCTCAACCCGGGCTTCCGGCGCTATTTCTACGCCCGCTTCCTTGAGCCACCCCCTGTGAAGATCAACCATGGCTGACCGGACCGTTTCCGGCGAGTCGTTTCCTTTCTGGTTTTTAACCGGCGAGAATTCCTCCTCGCGGATCACTTCCATACAGCAAGTTTTTCTGGCTAACGGAATGGAATCAAAGACGAAGGTCTCGAATTTCCAGCCGCTCATTTTCAATTTTTGGCCCCCCGGACCCAGGCCTTCCACCTCCTTAACCGCCCGGTGATAAGGCAGAGCAAACCCATTAACATTTAAACGCTGGATAAAGGGGAGAGAAATCATATGGACGGCAGTATTCCCGGCCCAGTGGCGAATCCTTCCCTGCCTATCCAGCGCGCAGTAGTCTTCCGGCCGGAAATCGCTGTATTCTATAATCGCCGGTTTCCCGTTCAGCATCCCGTAAATTCCCACTTTTTCTTCAAGGTTCCGGCGACGGACGACCTTGGTGGAAATTTCGGCCCTTTCCATTTTGTGGTATCCAATAAAAACAGGGTCGACGATCTTCGCCAAAGGGTTATCTACCTGACAATAGGAAAGCTCTGAATAACCTTTCTCAATCAGATGTTGGAGAAGGCCCGATTCATAGAGGGCTTTCAGAGATCCGCCGTGGCCATCCGGATTTACCAGTAGTTGAGTTTCGCCCTTTAAGATGAGCTTCCCTTCAGGGGTTATGGTGGGTAACATCCCCTGGTCAAAAAAATATACCCGATCCCGCTCCAGGCCAAAAAATTGGTTGGCGGCAAAAAAGTGTTGAGTTTCCTCCCCATTTTCCCTGTTCGTCATGATAAGCAAGGGAATGGAAGCCTGATAACGGGAAGAGCTGGCCTTTAGGGATTCGGCCAGGAGCTGAAACAAAGATTTTTTTTTGATGGGGGAGATTGGCAATTTGCCCTTGGGACCTTCAAAACCGAGGCGTGAACCTTGGCCCCCGGCAACGATCAAAACCGCTACACGGTTTTGGAGGATTAAGGATTCTCCGAGAGTGCGAGCCTCCTCCCGGCGGGCTTTTTCCCCGGGGGTTTCTGGAATGGGTATGATAGGAGCCCGACCTATATCACAAAGAGAAGGAGAAGTAATTTCGGTGGAAATTTTATTGTGCAGGCGAAAAACAAGGGCCAAGTCCAGGTTTTTTAACTCCCCTAAAAATTCATTCCTTTTCTCCGGGGTTAAATGGACAGAATGGTCCAGGACATGCTGCTGGTCGAATTTTTTCAAAAGCTCGATAATTTTTCGTTCGGTCATTTTCTGATTCTTGGGTTGGCTTTATTTTCTCCTTTTGTAATTATAGAGTTGAAGCGCAAGAAGATCGAGAAAAATCTTCAAAAAGTGGGAAAAGCCAGGACCTCCTGGATTGAAGGGGCATCGCAAAAAAGCATGACCAGCCGGTCTAAGCCCAGAGCAATTCCGGCTGACGGGGGCATCCGGGAAAGGGCCCCGAGAAGTTCTTCGTCAATGGGATAAACGGGTTTTCCAAGCCTGGCCCTTAGTTTCTGTTCTTCCTCGAACCGCCCTCTTTGCTCAAGGGGGTCGTTCAACTCGGAGAAGGCATTGGCCAACTCCAGGCCGGCCGCGTAAATTTCAAACCGCTCGGCCCAAAAAGGGTTTTCAGCCTTCAACCGGGCCAGGGCGGCCATGCTGGCTGGATAATCATAAAGAATGGTGGGTTTTGTTAAACCCAGGGCAGGCTCTACTACTTCTAAAAATACTTTGAAAAAAATATCGTCATAGGAGTAGGTTCCATCCGGGTCAAAGCGATACCCTTTAGACCTAACTTCTTCGAGCAGCGAAGGGGCATCTCGATTCCTTCCAATGTCCACCCCCGCATAAAGACTCATCGCGCGGGCAACGCTTAGCCGTTGAAAAGGAGGGGTAAGGTCGATCCTTTTCCCTTGATAAGATATTTCGTTTCTCCCCAGAACCCTTTCCGCAAGGTGGCCGATCAGCTCTTCGCAGTCTTCCATGATCCTCCGGTAGTCGGCATGGGCCCGGTACCATTCCAGAATGGTGAATTCAATCTGGTGCGTAGGGCCGACTTCTCCATCCCGAAAGACCCGGCAGATCTGAAAAATTTTTCCCCACCCCGCACCCAAAAGCTTTTTCATGCAGTATTCGGGGGAGGTATGGAGGAACTTCCTCTTCTTTTTTCCATCGGGAAGAGTGCAGTGAATTTCCAGGGCCGAAAGGTGCGGCTCCATTCCGGGTGAATCAACCAGCGCTGGAGTTTCCACTTCCACAAATCCCTGTTCAACGAAGAACTGGCGGACTCCCTGGATTATTTTTGCCCGGCGGAGAAGGTTCGCGGAGGGAGAATGGTCCGGGAGGTGGGGTGAAAACATCTTTCAGGCTCCGTCGATATGGTGCCTTTCTTTGATGCGGTACCAGCCTGCGGGGTCTTGAAAATATTCGTAGGTATCGGCGAGGGAAAGGCGATGCTCCCTTTCCATCTGGGCCAGAAATTCATAGAATTTTTTTTCGACGGGATTGTCTACTTTTTGGGCCAGATCATTGTAAAACATCTCCCCTTGGGTCTCAAAATCTATAGCCGTTTTGACAGCCTCCATATCATCCAGGTCCGCCTTGGAGGAGGTGTCCACAGAATTCACAAGATTTTTCAGGATAGACTTAACCTCCGTTCCTTTTACCTGGATCGGAACGGTTTCCGGCCATTTACCTTCCTCTTTCAGCCGTTTGTGGAGCACCAGGATTCTCCGATAGTGCTCGTCCTCGTCGCTGGCAATCGATGCGAACATTGATTTGCCGAGAGCGTTCGTTGTCCGCTCCTTGTGTTTCAAGTAAAAATCTCTCTCCCGGGCCTCGTTGTTGAGAGCAATTTCCAAAGCCTTTATCCGTTCTTCGGTTTTCGCCGCCATCTTTTCTCCTTTCCAACGCCTGGATGCATTCGATTCACTCAGGAATATTATAAATAAACGGTCCGTAAAAAACCACGAGAAAAAGCACTTCGTACCTGCTTGCTAAAACGGGGATAACCCCCCTTTAAAAAAGAGGGGAGGCAGAGAGATAAGCTTCTGTGAAATTTTTAATTTTTTCTTCGATCAAATATTCGGCTTCTAAAATATCTTCCTGCGTTTTAAAGGCCGAAGAAAGGCTCAGCAGGATTTTAGCGAAGCGGGGTGGCTTAATTTTCCAGTTCTTTTCATACTCGATCCTGGCGATCTGGTATTCGGAATGAGAGAAATCATACTTTCCGAGCCTGTTTTCGGTAGAAGCAAATTTCCAGAATTCTTTTAAACGGAAAAAGGCCCGCAGGGCTTCCCGGGCTTCTGAATCCACCAACCGCTCAACGTGGAGGCTTTCGCCCAGGCGGTCTTGAACGTGCCTGAAAAATTCTTTGACAAGGTCGATGTCGGTAATGACCAACCCGTACAAATACCAATCATCGAGAACCGTCAATACAGCTTCTTGTTCAAGCTTCGTTAAATGGGTGAAGCTCGGGCAGAAGTGCCCGGCGCATAAATCCGGCCCATAAAAGGAATACTCCCGGAGATTAACCCCTTGGTGAAGTGAAGGGTGAAGGAGGCATCCCACCCTCTTTTTCTCCCGGTCGAGAAACCCGAGAAATTCGCAATTGTAGATTGCCCCTGATAGTTTGGGATTCGCCGGAGTTGGTGGAGCTAAGCTCCTCCGGTAGAGGCTTAAATCCGGATCTCTTCCGAGAGCAAAGAACAAAGACGCCCTCTCTTGCAAAAAACCTTCCAGCGTAGCCCGGGAATGGTCATGTAAGTTATAAAGGCCGCAACAAGCTCCGCAGGACTTTTCAACATCCGGTTGACAAAGGTGAAAGGGGTACGGGGGATCTTTTGGCAATCATCACCCCTTGGACAGGATTTCCGCAACGCGATCCCGGTATTCCCGGCTCTCTTCGCCGGCCGGGATCAATTCGATCTCGGAAGACGATGCCGCCCCCAAC
>CAZIDC010000033.1:0-13581 GCA_964537885.1 uncultured Syntrophaceae bacterium
CTTTGATTTCCCCCCCCTTCGGCTTGAGCTTGTTTATCGTCAAAGGGGTGGTGAAGGATGTAACGCTCAACGAGGTTATTAAGGGAATTTTTCCTTTTTTTATCGTAGATTTAATCGTCTTGGCCCTTTATATCGCTTTTCCCCAAATTGCCCTCTTTCTTCCCCAGCAAATGACGGGGAAATAATGAACGCTTCGAATTTGGACCCCCAAAGGAGGAATACGAATGACCCAAATTATCGACTTGAGTGTTTCCGTCAGCCTGAAAGGGAATTTGAAGGTTATGCCCCAAATTATCTACCGCCGCCACGAGGATACTCCGAAATTTTTTGCGGAAATGTACGGGATGAAAGCGGAGGAGTTCCCCGGTGGAAAATATTGCGCGTCCGAAACCGTGACTCTGGGAACGCATAATACCACCCATCTGGACGCCCCCTATCATTTTTGGCCCACGTCGGAAGGCAACCCTTCAAAGACCATCGACCAGATTCCCCTGGAGTGGTGCTATGGGGATGGAGTGATTCTGGACTTCCACCGTAAAAAGAAGGGGGAGGGGATCACGGCGGAAGAAGTCAGACAAGAATTGGCCAGAATTTCTTACACCATAAAGCCATTCGACATCGTCCTGATTCGAACGGACACTTATAAGCGCTATGGTGAGCCGGGCTACGAGGAAATGCATCCCGGCATGACTCGTGAAGCCACCCTTTGGCTTCTGAATCAAGGCGTCAAAGTCACGGGCACGGACGCCTGGGGCTGGGATCGGCCTTTTGAAGTGATGGTGGCTGAATTAAAAGCCGGGAAAAAGGAGCGCTTTTGGGAAGCTCATTGGGTGGGAAAGGAAAAGGAATATTGCCACATCGAAAGAATGGCCAATCTGGATAAAATTCCCCAACCCTTCGGATTCAAAGTAGCGGCTTTTCCGATCAAGATCGAAGGCGCCAGTGCCGGATGGGTGCGGGCGGTGGCGATCCTGGAAGACTGAGTTGCAGGTACGGAAAATAGTGCGGGAAAGAGGGGGGAAGGATAGAAACGGCGGCTCTTTGCTCGAAGGGGAAAAGAAATGGCTTGATGATCCAAAGGAAAGAGGTTATTCCAGTTTTTCTAAGAAAACACATTTCAAATAAAAGCTTTCGGGGAAGGAGAGAAGCACGGGGTGGTCGGCGCTCTGGGTTCGCCTGGCGATGATGCGAATCTTGGCCTCTGCATCTTGGGCACACTCCCGCAAGATATCCAGAAATTTGGCTTCTGATAAGTTATAAGAGCAAGAAGAAGTTACAAGAATCCCTCCCGGCTTCAGGAGGCGAATGGCCCGAAGGTTTAACTCCTTGTATCCTCTCGTTGCCCCGCCTACGTTTTCCTTGCTTTTGGCAAAGGCGGGCGGGTCCAAAAGGATCCCGTCATATTGAGGGCCTCTTTCCGCCTCTGTTTTCAGGAAGTCAAAGACATTTTCCTTCCGCCATTCCAGGTTGGTAAAACCATTCAATCGAGCGTTTTCCCTGGAGTGATCGATAGCCTCCTGAGAGGAATCAATACCGATAACCCTGGATGCGTTGTGGGCGGCGTGAAGGGCAAAAAGCCCCTGGTAACAGAAGGCATCCAAAATATGGCCGTGGAGAAAGCAGGCGGCCAAGATTCTATTCTCCCGCTGATCAAGGTAGGCTCCGGTCTTCTGGCCATTCCATAAATCGGCCAGGTATTGAATATTGTCTTCATGGAGACGGACTTTCTTTGGGCATTCTCCCAGGATTGTTTTTTTCTCCTGGGGCAATCCTTCAAGCTCCCGGACCTTCAGGTCATTCCGCAGGATCATGGAGGAAGGCCGGAATCGTTCCGAGAGAATCTTGGTAAAAACAGGCAAAAGATTTTCTACTCCCTGGGAGAGGGTTTGGAGCACGAGATGGTCGCCATAGCGGTCGACGATCAGCGAAGGAATCCCATCCGATTCCCCATAAATCAGCCGGTAGGCATCGGTCCTTTTAACTACAGCCTGGCGGTAGCGAAAAGCTTTGGCCACGCGGTCTTTCCAAAAATTCGGGCCAACCGGCTCTTGGCTCCTGGAGACCAGTCGGAAGGCGATCTTGGAACGGTCGCTATAGAAACCTTGAGCCAAAAATTCTCCTTTTTTCGTTTCCAGGACAACGATGCTGCCCGGGGAGGCGTCCTGGATTTTTTCCAGGTCATTCTTAAAAATCCAGGGGTGTCCTCGGCGAAACCAGGCAAGCCCTTTGGGGGTAAGAATAAGGCGTCCCATCCAAACTCCAATCTTCCCTTTATCCTTGTTTTTTTTAGGTTGATAAAATGTCTTTTTTTCTATATTCTATCTTAAAAAACATAGAAAGGGGATTTTTTTGGCAACTTCAAAGAGCAAACACAAAAGGATGCAGCACCGCTTTCGCCTGAAAGGGAAACGAAAACAGGACCGGAAAAAAAACCAGGCCGCACCAGCCCCAGCCAATCCGCCGGAATCGCCCAAACCTTGAAAGGCTTTTCAGGCGTCGTCTTTCGGCAGTTGATGGGCGGCATTCTGAACGGCGCGATGCAGATTTTCATCCGATTTTGGCGCCGCCGCCTATCCTTCCGTCCGGGCCACGAATCGCCGGGCAGGAATTCTTTTTTTGCGGGAGGAAAATATGGATCCCCATCTATTGACCGGGTTATTGGTGCCAGGCTCATCAAAGATCGTTTTTATTATCCTTGATGGCGTGGGGGGCATTCAGATAGAAGAAAAGGGCGGCACCGAGTTGCAGGTGGCCCGGACGCCCAATCTGGATAAACTGGCGGAAGTATCTTCTTGCGGCCTTCTGGAGCCTATTTCGCCCGGGATCACTCCCGGAAGCGGTCCTTCCCATTTTGCCCTCTTCGGCTATGATCCCTTCCAGTATAACATCGGCAGGGGGATTCTGGAGGCAACGGGAATCGATTTCCCTCTTACAGAAAAAGACGTAGTTGCCCGGATCAATTTTGCCACCGCCGATAATAAGGGGAGAGTCATCGACCGCAGAGCCGGGCGGATTTCCACTGAAGCCAATCAGCGAATTTGCCAGAAGATCCGGCAAGGCTTGAAACTCAGCGGTGGAGTGGAAGTCCTTGTGGAACCCGTAAAGGAACACCGGGCCGTCCTGGTGCTTCGAGGGGAGGGGCTCCGGGGGGAGATCGAGGATACAGATCCGGAGCGCGAGGGCGTTCCTCCTTTTGACCCCAAGGCTTTGACTCCCGAAGCGGAGGGGACCGCTGCCCTGGTGCGGGAATTTCTTTCCCAGACAGGTCGAATCCTTGCCGATGAGCCTAAAGCGAATGTGCTCCTGCTGCGGGGATTTGCCAAGCATACCCGCTATCCATCGATGAAGGAACGGTACGGGTTGAATGCGTTGGCCATCGCCTCCTATCCTATGTACCGCGGAATCAGCAGGTTGGTGGGCATGACTGTCCTTTCCAACGTGGGTACCTTGGCGGAGGAGTTTAAGGCGTTGACGGACCATTTCGCCGAATATGATTTTTTTTACCTGCACGTTAAGCAGACGGACTCTCGGGGTGAAGACGGGAATTTTGACGCCAAGGTCGCTGTGATCGAAGAAGTGGATCATTTCCTTCCACAAGTAAGGGCTCTCCAACCGGATGTCCTGGTAGTGACGGGGGATCACGCCACTCCGGCGAAACTGGCCGCCCACAGTTGGCACCCTTTACCGCTCATCCTTTATTCCCCCTATTGCCTGATTGATCCGGTTAAAAAATTTGATGAGGTAAGTTGTATCGGCGGGGTTTTAGGGAGGATGCGATCGATGGACCTCATGGCCTTGACCCTGGCCCATGGACGGAGGTTGGCAAAATTCGGGGCATAGTATCGTTCGCCACAAAGTACCCAGCGCGGCGGAGCCTCGTAAAAATATGGTGGAGATTGTTCCTTTTCGTTTAAAGAGGAAAGTAGCCATTGCGGGATTTTAAAAAAGAACGGCTGTCCATGATCGAAGAACAACTCCGCAGGAGGGAAATCTTAGACCAGAGGGTTCTGGAGGCCATGGCCAAAATACCCCGCCACCAATTTGTTTCCGCTGATTATCAATCTTGGGCTTATGATGACCGCCCGCTTTCCATCGGCGAAGGCCAGACGATTTCTCAACCTTATATGGTCGCGTTGATGACCGAATCCCTAGGGCTCAAGGGGCCAGAACAGGTTCTGGAGATCGGCACCGGATCAGGGTATCAAACCGCCATTCTGGCGGAGCTTTCCCAGACCATATTTACAGTCGAACGGATTGCGGCGTTAACCCGTAAAGCCCAGCAAATTCTTCACGAGCTCGGTTATGAGAATATTTTTTTCTTTACTGGCGACGGAACAAAGGGATGGCCTGAAAAGGCTCCTTTTGACGCAATCCTCGTCACCGCCGGAGCTCCGGAGATTCCAGATACACTTAAATACCAGTTAGCGGATGGGGGAAGGTTGGTTATTCCCGTAGGCCCCCGCTATTCCCAGACGCTCTATAAAGTGACCCGAAAAAGGGAACAATTTATCCAAGAGGAAAGTACAGGATGCGTTTTTGTTCCCCTGGTCGGTGATTTTGGCTGGGATGAACAGTGATTTGAATGCGGATTGAAGATTGCGGAATAAACAAGAAGATTTTACCTTCCGAATGCAGCGGCCCTTATTCGATTCGGCCGGCTAATTGGCAGCATTTTGGGAGCTATGTTTTTTTAAATGGACTCTTTTCAACAAAACCCTAAAGGAAGAAGGTTCCAGTGAAAAAGATCGCGCTTGGTTTTCTGAGAGTTGTCATCGGGGCCGCTTTTTTAAGCGGATCAGCTCCGGCGGCTGATTTCAAAGAGGTGCTTGAGCGATTGCCCAACGGGCTGATTAACTGGACCCAGAGTATAGTGACGGCAAAAGGAAGCGGCGCCCCGCCTACGGGAGTGACGATCATCTCTCAGGCCCGGCTTATGGCGGAGCGGGCGGCCAAGGCCGATGCCTTGCGAAACCTCCTTGAAACTGTAAAAGGGGTGCGAGTGGATGCGGGCACGACTGTGGAAAGCTTCACCACTAAGAGCGATGTGGTTATGACCAGGGTCAGCGGCATTGTTAAAGGGGCAAGCGTTGTGGACAAACGGTATTTGAGCGATGGGGGGGTAGAGGTGACTGTGGCTGTTAAAATGACAGGAAAGCTTCTGGAGATCATGCTCCAGGAACTGCCTCCCTTGGCCAAGACATGGATGCCTACCCCGGCAAGGCCCCCGGTAACTCAGCCTCTTCCTCCAACCACGGGGACGAGCCCAGAGCCTCCCCCCGCCCCAAAGGTCTTGCCACCCCCACCCCCCCCCGCACCAACCAGGGAGGTTAAAGTTCCTCCTCCCCCTCTGATCGAGGAAAAGAAAATTCCGGCGGCTCCTGAGGTCGAGGCCAAAGTCGAAGGGAAACTGGACCTTAAAAAGTTGGAATATACCGGTCTGATCGTGGATGGACGGAAGTTAGGCTTGCGACCGGCGCTCATTCCGAAGATCATCAACCAGAAAGGAGAACTGGTTTACAGCTTGCGAAGCGTGGAGCAGAAAGAATTAGTTAAAATGGGGTTGGTCGGCTATGCCAAGGATGTAGATGCCGCAGCCAAGAACCAGAGAGTCACGGCTGATCCTTATGTGGTCCCCGGTTTAAATGCTGCGGGGGAAAAGAAGACGGACGTAATGATCTCCAACCGGGAGGCGCAAATCGTCCTCACCACAGCGCCCTATACGGGCTATTTAAAAAACGGCCGGGTGATGATTGTCTATGACTAAATGGCTGGTAGTGAAAACAACGGGAAAATTCTTTTCAGCCGGCTGCTTTATCGCAGGGATGTTGAGCCTTGGCCCTTGGATGGAGCCGGCTTTTGCGGCTACCAAAGTACTTTCGGGAAAGCATACGATGGTCTATGATATCGTCAACCCTCAAGGAGTAGAGTTCCTCCCCAACTACTCCAATGCCTCTTATTCCCAGAAAGTCCTACAGGAAGATGAATTCAGCAAACGAATTTTGATTGAAATCAACCTTAGCCCCCTTAATTTGAAAGCTTCTTTCCCCCTTTTTCCCCAGCAGCTCCCCTGGGAAATGAGATCTTTTTTGGGCCCGGGAAAAGACATCTCAGTGAGCGATGGAACCATCGCGGGCCAGGCGAAGAGAATGAGCCAAGACGCCCGGACGGTCCATGAGGCCGTTTCCGGAATTTTCAACTGGATTGTGGACAACCACACCTATGATGCCGGACGCAACACCCCTCAGGATAGCAGGTCCGTTTTTTACAACAAGAAAGGGTCCTGTGTGGGGTATAGCAACCTGGCCATTACCATGCTCCGAATTTTGGGGGTTCCGGCAAGATATGCTCATGGATATCTGCCGCCGGGTTATGACTGGGGGATTTCCAAAAAATACTGGGGGGTGCAGATCAGCGGGGGAGGGTACCACGGTTGGGTTGAGGTATACTACCCGGATAGCGGATGGATTTTTTCCGACTTGCTCCATTCCAAGAATTTCGTCGATCCCTTTCACATCCTCCGGTACACGGACGGGATTAACCTGAATTCTCAGAATATCCGGGGCGGAAGCCTGGATGTGGAAGAGGCGACCACCTTCACAATCTTTAAAGAAGAGAACTCCACCCTGGCCGTCGATCAACTTCCCGCACCCAAGAAAGATATCCTTGCCCGGCAAGCGGAAGAGCAGCAGTTCGGGACGATCTACGGGATGATTAAAGATCCATCTGGAAGTCCCATCCCGAAAGGAAATGTGATTCTCTGGGAGGGGATCCATGGCAAAGTCCTTCCCTTTGAAAAAGGCGTGTACTCCCTCTTGGGTCTGGAAACCGGCAGCTACCGGGTGACCATCAAAGCCGATGGATACGGAGAGGCCGAAAAGAATTTCCGGGCGTCGAAGGGTGAAGTAAAAAAAATTGACGTTGTTTTATCCCCGCAAGGGTCAACCAGACCGATCCCCAAACCGTCCTCTAAATCCCCAGTTCCCGCGAAAAGGACCAAGCAATGAAAAAAGGGAGAGCTTTCTCCCTCCTCTCCGGCGGTCTGGATAGCCTTCTGGCAACCCGCCTGATCATGGACCAGGGGATCGAAGTCATTGCCCTCCATTTCATCACCCCTTTTTTCGGCTATGGCCAGAAGGGACGGGAGGCCCAATTTGAAGAGCGATTACGGCGGTTGTACGGAATTCAATCCCGGGTGATTGACGTCAGCGGAGAATACTTCTCCATCCTCCGCCATCCCCGTTACGGGTACGGAAAAAATTTCAACCCCTGCATTGACTGCAAAATCCTTCTTTTCTCCAAAGCCCGGACGATAATGGAAGCGGAAAAAGCAGATTTTTTAGTTACCGGGGAGGTGTTAGGTCAGCGGCCCATGTCCCAGCGGAGGGATACCTTGCGAATTGTGGAGCGGGATTCCGGGACCGACGGGATTCTCCTCAGGCCTCTTTCCGCAAAGAATCTCAAACCGACCCACCCGGAGCTTGCGGGCCTCGTGGACCGGGAAAAACTCTTTGGTTTTACCGGTCGCAGCCGCAAACCCCAGATGAAATTGGCTGAAGAAATGGGCTTGCACCATTATCCTTCTCCAGCTGGAGGCTGCCTCCTGACGGATCCCGTGTTGGCCGGCCGAATCCGGAAATATTTTAATCAATTTCCGGAAATTACCGTGAATGAAATCCTTCTTCTTCAGGTCGGAAGGCATTTCCAGTTGCCCGATGGCGGGCATTTAGTCGTGGGCCGGAGGGATGAAGAGAACCAGAGGCTAATCGATCTCCGGCAGGAAAGGGATGTCCTTTTACGAGTCTTGGAAATTCCCGGTCCCCTTGGCCTGATCAAAGGGGAGACGGGAGAAGAGGGACTGAGAATGGCCGCAGCGATAGTTGCCCGCTATAGCAAAGCCAAGGAGCGGGAAATCGTTGAGATACAATACGGCCAGAATTGGAGTACTCTCACCCATATGCTCCGTGTCGTCCCGGCCAAGGATGATCAGATTTCTGGGTTGAGATTTTAAACCTGCTGGTATTATGCCGGAGAGGGGCCTGAAGGAATGGGGGGCAGATCTTTTAATTGCTTTTGCAGATTTTTGGCGATCTTGACAAGGTCGCGGTGCTGGTCGCTTTTCCTCCTCCCGGGAAATTCTTCCTGGATCTTTTGGCAAACCTTGTGAATCATAGCCCGATAACTTTCTAAGAAAACCACTTTCCCCGCCAAGGAGAGGCATTTTTCGAAAGACTTAAGGGCCTGATGGGGGGCAAAGGAATAGAATTGGTCCAACCCCTGGCTCAGGTACATCTTGAACTGGAGGTTTTCATCTCCGGGGTTTTTCCCCAGCGCCAAGGAAAAATTTTTAATCGCCAGGTTATAGAAGGCGCTTTGAAAGTAGGATTCACCGGCCAAACAGTAAGGCTGTGCTTCATCCTGGCCGTAAAGGGTTTTAAAGATATCTTCTACGGCACCTTTCCCCATTATCTCTTCCACCAGAGCCTTTTCTTCCAGCAGAAAGCGGATGAGCAGCCCGTTTTTCCGGTGATCGACCAGAAGTTCCTTAAACTGACGGAAGATGTCCTCAATCAGTAGGGAAATTTCTTCCATACCTTCCTTTAAGCTGGTTTCCGCCCGCGAAATGATTTCATTAAACTGGTGGACCAAATTTTCCTGTTCCGGGCGGCCGTCTCCTTTTTCGAGTAACGCCTTGTATTTGGGCCCATAGATTTCCAGCTGATAGAAATCCTCGCGCAGTTTCATGGCCAGATGAAAAATGGAGCCGACGGTTAAATCAAAGATTTGCTCCTTTTCCGAAAGGGACGCGGAATTTCGCCGAAACAGCTCCTGACAGCTTTCTTTGAGGGCATAAAAAATACTTTCTCCGCGGTCATCCACGAGTTTCGCCACGTCGGTAAAATGCAGGGAGCCCTGCTGATATTTTTCGTACTGCTGGCGAAAAGTCTGGGCGGCCAAAAGGAAGTTGTGAACAATCTCCATGACCTTCCGATCCCGCTCTTTCTGGACCATATCGATATTTTCCATTTTCCCCGGCCAATCTCCTTTGCGCAATTTTATCTTTAACCTACTTTAAAAAGCAAGAAAATTATCGGCCATTTTCAAGCCTTTTTCCCCTTGCCTGATAGGGTTTAAAATGATATGAAACATTATCAGATATATAGACCTAAATAAGGTTACAGGTCATTGCGGTTTTTTCGGTGTGACGACTTTTTGCGATTCCATCAATTTTCAAGATATACACGGGGAAGAAGGAGATTGATTTTTCTTAATGAATCGGCGCAAATCCGTTCCCCAATTGAAAAACAATAAAGGAGAGAAAAGGATGAATATCGGCGAGCGAATGAAGTTTCAGTTTGGCGGAAAAGAAATGGAGGGGATCGTTACCAAAATATTTCCCAAAAAAGTTTACTTAAAGGTTGACTTTCCCCATCACCCCGGGAAAATTGTGGTCCGGAAGATTGCGGAGCTGGAAGGGAAAGGACCTGATGTGAAGAAGAGCAAGAAGAAAGAAAAACGAGAAAAAGCTAAACAGGAAAGAATCAAGCGCCGGGAGGAGCAAAAAGGCGAAGAAGTGAAGGAATGAGAGCGGAAATAGAACTTGAGGAGAAAAAATCCCAGGCCCGCGGCGGCATTCATCCCGTCAGAATTTCACGGAAAAAAAGCGGAATTCTCCGCGGTATTCCTCCGGCTGGACAATCAACTCGGTGACGTGGGCGGAAGGGGGTCCGTGGTGGCACCACTGGATCATGGCCTCGACGTCTTCTTCTTCCCCTTCGAAAAGAGCCGCCACGGATCCATCCTCAAGATTCTGAACCCACCCGGTCAGGGTGTGTTTTTGCGCCTCCCGCTGAGTGTAGTAGCGGAAATTCACTCCCTGGACAATTCCCTTGATGATCAGTCTTGATCGCGATTTGGGCATGTGCTTTCACCCCTTGGGTTCGGATAACATCTTCAAGAATTCATCTTCGGTGATCGTTTTTACACTTAGGGCTTTGGCCTTCTCATATTTGGAACCCGGGTCTTCTCCGACAACCACAAAATGGGTCTTCTTGCTTATGGAAGAAGAAGCTCGCCCCCCCAAAGACTCTACTTTGGCTTCAGCCTCCTCGCGGCTCATGGTTTTTAAAGCGCCCGTAAAAACAAAGGTTAGACCTTCCCATCTCCTGCTTGCTGGTTGGGGAGTCCGGGGCTGTACTAAGTACTCGACTCCATGTTCTTTTATTTTTTGAATGACTTTTTGGTTTCCCTTTTGCTGGAAAAATTTGACGATCGAAGAGGCGATTTCATCACCGATCCCCTTGATGGCCGTGAGTTTTTCTAAGGAGGCTTGGGAGAGTTCTTCCAAACCGGCGAAATCGAAGGCCAGGAGTTTGGCGACGTGTTCGCCAACATGCAGAATTCCCAGGGCATAAATAAGCCGCTCTAAGGAGGTCTTCTTACTTTTCTGAATGGCCCTGAGAATGTTCCCCGCCAGCTTGGGCCCCATTCGTTCTAAGTTGAGCAGGTCTTCGAGGGTTAGCGCATAGAGGTCGGCATAATTTTTAATTATACCCTTATCTACCAGCTGTTCTATAATTTTCTCACCCAGGCCTTCAATATTTAGGGCATCCCGAGAAGCAAAATGAACGATGGTTTCCTTGAGCTTGGCCGCGCAGGCAATGCCCGTGCAGCGGGCCACGGCCTCCCCTTCGGGGCGGTCCACTTCGGACCCGCAGACGGGACACTTATCGGGTAGGCGAAACCTTCTTTCTTTACTGGTTCGTTTTTCGAACACCACGCGGACCACCTCGGGGATGACATCTCCGGCCCTCTGGACGACCACGGAATCCCCGATGCGAACATCCTTTCGGTCAATCTCATCCTGGTTGTGCAGGGTGGCGCTGCTGACCGTCACTCCTCCCACGCGGACGGGGTCAAGTACCGCGGTGGGAGTCAGGGCCCCGGTCCTTCCGACATTGACGACGATGTCGAGGACTTTGGTCAAAACCTGTTTGGGCTTGAACTTGAACGCCAGGGCCCAGCGCGGGCTGCGGGCGATCGTTCCCAGGGTTTGCTGGAGGTGGTAGGAGTTGACTTTGATGACCACGCCATCAATCTCAAAGGGAAGTTTTTCCCTGAGCTCATCCATTTCCCGGCAGTATTCCATGACCTCCCCGATATTTTGGCAGCGCCGGCGCTGGGGATTGATTTTAAAACCCCAGTTCCTAAGTCCATCCAACAGTTCCCATTGGGTAGCGAATGTCCGGTCGGAGAACTGACCGACTCCGTAGCAGAAGATATCGAGGGGGCGTTTGGCGGTGATGGATGAATCCAACTGACGGAGCGAGCCGGCCGCTGCATTCCGTGGGTTGGCGAAGAGGGGCTCTCCGCTCTTTTCCCTTTGGCGGTTCAGATCCTCAAAAGCCTTGAGCGGCAGATAAACTTCTCCGCGCACTTCCAGACGGGAGGGTGGAGGTTCTCCTTTTGGAGGGATCAGAGCCAAAGGGATGGCCTTGACCGTTTTGAGGTTCTGGGTAACGTTTTCCCCGACAAATCCGTCCCCCCGGGTGGAACCGGTGATAAAATGACCATCTTCATAAACCAATTCTACCGCCACCCCGTCCATCTTCAACTCGGCGCAGTATTCAATATCCTGAGAAGTTTTCAGAAAGCGTTTGACCCTCTCGTCAAATTCCTTAACCTCGCTTTCCTCAAAGGCGTTGGCCAGACTGAGCATGGGCAACGAGTGCCGCACTTCTTCGAATTTTTCCAGCGGGGGCGCTCCCACCCTCTGGGTTGGGGAGGTGGGGGTGATAAGACTGGAAAATTGCTTCTCGAGATTTTCCAGCTCGCGCATAAGCCGGTCATATTCGGCGTCGGCAATGACCGGGTCGTCGAGCACGTAGTACCGGTAGTTATGGAAGTTGATTTCTTCCCGAAGTTTTTCGATTCGAATTTTCGCCCGCGCTTCGTCCATATTTAATACTTTCACCGCAGAGAACGCAGAGATTTCAATAAAAATAGATAATCAAAATTGCTGAAGTCGTAAAAAGTATGAAAACGCGTCTTTCTGTCATTCCGGCGAAAGCCGGAATCCAGTCCTTTCAAATAGTTATCAGTTCTCTGGACTCCGGTTTTCACCGGAGTGACGACTTTTTACGACTTCATCAAGTTTTATATTTAATGTTGGTCTCGGCGGTCTCAGCGTTCTCTGCGGTTAACTTCGCCTTTAGCGCTGCCACCAGCCCGAAGCAGCCGGTCAGCATCATATCCCCGTAAGGCGCGGCCATATAATAACCTAACCCTTCGGCGAGCCCGCGCCGGGGGCCGGTTATGGCTACGAAACGGAATCCTTTTTTCTTTGAGAAATTCGGATGGATAATACATCCATGGCCGTCATCATGGAATATTTCATTGTTGGTGAGGAGTTTTTGGGGGAAACGATCCAGAAAGGACTTGAGTTTTTCTTGAGACAATAGACCGGTATGGTGCTCAAAAATTCCCCAGATCCGATCCCCCTGAACGAGGGCTCCAAGCGTATGCTGGTTTCCCAGGTTCAAGGCGATCAGGCCTTCCTCCTGTTTTATGGCCGCTCTTGGGTCGCAGAGAATCCCCCATACGGCTGCCGCGCAGGTGTCCATCACCAGAGCCCCGGGAGCATCCTTCTGGACGGCAAGCATTCGGGTCATGTAGCCGGGTGGATGGCGGTAAATGAGGTTTTGGAGATGCCCGCCGGAAAGGATGAATTTCTTCCAATAATGAAAGCGAAAGCGCCGGTTGCTCCCCTGGGGATTGAACCCGTGGTCTTGCACCGCGATGGCGTAGGTTTGAGGGAGCTTGACCTGAAAGGGTCTAAGCGCCTTCCTGAGCGAGCTCAGATCCACATCTCCCAGATGGATTGTCATGGAGTCCTTTGAGGGGATAGCGGTAATTCGAATTCCCCTTTTACGAACTTCCAACAGGTTATCGTGAAGAGTGAGGGCCGCGAGAGGGGTAGCGTAAACCTTAAACCCTGCCTGCAGGTGTTTTTCGACCGCGAGGGAAGATGGCCCGCCGCCCATGGTGTTGCCGGTCAGAAATATGTTTTCTCCCGCGGCCGTGGCCCTGAATATTTTTTGGGCCACGATCTGGGTCGGGGAGGGAAGGATCATCTGAACGCAATTTTCCATGGGCTTACCCTCTTCGTAAAGAAGAATATCCTGGGTTCCGCCCCCGATGTCGATCGCCAGAATTTCTTTGGGTAAGAACACCGCTTTTTTAACCCCCCAGAAATATGGAAAGATCAGGTCGATAAAAAGTTATCATGTTCCCTGGATAAAAGGCAAGAGGGAAGAACCGCCGCATTTAATCCTTCTTGACCTTCTAAATTGGAGAATGTATTATTTCCCTCCATGGAAAAGGCTCGCGATCTTTTTTATCCGCTTTTCTACCCCCGGTCCGTGGCCGTCGTCGGCGCCTCGGCCAATCCCCTGAAGATGGGCCATCAGTGCCTGCTCAGCCTTCAGGAGGGCAAATTCCCCGGCCCGGTCTACCCCATCCATCCGAAAGAAAAGGAAATCCTCGGGATGCCGGCCTATCCGAGGTTAAAAGATGTCCCCGGTG
>CAZIDC010000034.1:0-13468 GCA_964537885.1 uncultured Syntrophaceae bacterium
TCCGCCTTGCGATTCAAATCAGGACTTCACTTCCCGCACGTAGCGCCAGCGAAGGTCAGTGAGGAGAGTCTCCATCATTTTTTCTTCTTCAGAAGTCAGATTGCCCCGGGTTTTCTCCTGAAGCATTCCCAGAATATCGATGGTCTGCTTGGCCAGGGGGAGATTTTTTTCACGGTTCTGGGTTACTGGATCCGGAACTTCACCCAAATGCAGCAAAGCCGAAGTACTCAACGAAAAGATAAAGGAAGCGAAGTCGATTTCCGGAAGAGGTTGGCCCTGGAAACTTTCAGGCCCGGGTTTCTGCCCGCCCGTTTCCGGCGCCGTTTCCGTTTTCCCCTTTTCTTTTTTAGCTGTTTCTTCCTGCTGGGAAGAAACCCTCCGGTCGCGAATGGTAAATCCTTTTTTTCCTTCCTCTTCTCCCATGGGCCCTCCCTCGTCTTTCGTCCCTCTTTTTTACCCCTTGCGCCTCGCGTCTTCTTGCAATATACTTCGCCGGGTGTATAGAATCCGTTGAATCACCGTGAGATTGGTGAAAATTGCCAAGATCCAGAGAACCACGGGCATGATCGAAGGGATCGCCGCCCCCAAAAAGAGAAGCAGGATGCGTTCCGGCCTTTCCAGGAATCCCACGTTGCAACGGGGAATGAGAATCTCTGCCCGGGCGCGGGTGTAAGGAACCAATGCGGTACCCAGCAAACTTAATCCTGTAAGGACTTGATACAAAACAGCGTTTTGGCGCGAGAAAAAAATCAATAAACCGGTCAGGAGGCTCAGGTCAGAGTACCGGTCAACGACCGAATCCAAAAAGGACCCAAAGGAACTGGCCTCCCGGCAATTCCTGGCCACAGCTCCGTCCAGGATGTCGAAAAAACCCGCCAGAATGATTAAGCCCGACCCCTGAAGCCACTCGCCTTCGGCTAAGGCCCAGGAGGCCAGTCCATTAAGCCCTAAGCCGATAAAGGTCAGGGAATTCGGTCGGAGCCCCAGCCGCTGCACAAAACGGGACGTGCGATACAGGAAGGGATCGAGGTGATCCCCGAGCTTGGCTTTGAGCATGGGAGAATACGCCCCTACCTCTCCCGCAGGCCCCGGATAAACTCCTCTACCCTTTGCCGACCCTGCTGGTCTGGAACCTGTTCGGGCGGGTGCTTCATGGCATAAGCCGAGACCGAAGTCAAGGGACCGCCGATCTTTCGATCCCTGGCTAATTTGCAGCATCGGATGGCATCGATCGTTACGCCGGCGCTGTTCGGAGAATCTTCCACGGAAAGGCGCACTTCTAAATCCAGCGGTACTCCGGCAAAACCCCTTCCTTCGATCCTGAGGAAGCAGACTTTATTATCCTTCTGCCAGGGAACGTAATCGCTCGGACCGATGTGGATATTCCGGGCATCCAGTGGAAAGTCCAGGAGGGATTGAACGGCTTCGGTTTTGGATATCTTTTTCGACTGAAGACGATTCTGATTGAGCATGTTCAAGAAATCCGTGTTCCCGCCGGTGTTTAGCTGGTAAGTCCGGTCAATCCTCACCCCCCGGTCAACAAAAAGCTGGGTTAACGTCCGGTGGAGGATGGTCGCTCCGAGTTGGGCTTTGACATCATCCCCCACGATCGGAATCTGCCGTTCGGCAAAACGCCGCCCCCATTCAGGATGGGAAGCAATAAAGACGGGAATACAATTGATCAGGCTCACCCCCGCATTCAGGCAGCAAGTGGCGTAATACCGGGTCGCTTCTTCCGAACCCACCGGAAGATAGTTCAACAAGACCTCCGCCCCGCTCTCCCGCAAGGATTTTTCCACGTCGCAGGATTTCTCGTCGGCCAGGACGAAAGTCTGATCCTCGGGGTAATCCCGCATATGGTCGGAAATGCCGTCGAGCACGCGGCCCATGGATACCGTGGTTTTGGAGTTGGTGACTTGGGGACTGATCACCCGGGTGCAATTGGGCAGAGCGAAGATGGCTTCGTATAAAGGCTTTCCCACCTTTCGCCGGTCCACATCGAAGGCGGCAACCACTTCCATATCCCCGGGTTGGTACCCGCCTAAATCGTAATGCATCAACCCTAATTTCTCGGTACCCTCGTGGGTTTGATAATATTCAATGCCCTGAATCAGGGAGCTGGCACAATTGCCCACACCCACGATCGCTAACCTTATCTTCTCCATCGAAACAGCCCCTCTACTGGGAATCTTTAATTTTCTCTTCGACCCCCGGTCGATGATTGCACCGTGATTCGTTAAGGAAAGCCCTTACTGCCGTTGCTTGGCCATGGCCCTTTTTTTGGTCAGGGCTGCCAGGTCACGGTCAATTCGCCCCCCGCCGCATCGGCGGAGAAACCAGATCCTTCTTTCCAGTGAAGGGTGATGGGGATCTTCACCCGTTCATCGATCCGCCGTTTTAGGAACCGGGCGCCGTATTTCAAGCTGAATCCAATTTCCACCAAAGCTTCCACAGCGGCGTCGCTACAATAAAAAGATTTCCCCTGGGCAATGAGATTCAGGTGAATGCGATCCAGATACCGCTGGGTAATCTCCTTCACTTCCTCCCGGGTCAGGGGAGAAAAGACGATAATATCATCGATCCGGTTGAGAAACTCGGGGGAAAAATGGTTTTCCGCTTCCTTTAAAATCGCTTTCTTCACTGCCGTGATTTGCTGGGAATCAACGAGAAATCCCATGGGCTTCATGAACTTTTTGAATTCATCCGACCCGAGGTTGGAAGTCATGATGATTACCGTGTCGCTGAAATAAACCTTACGCCCCCGGCCATCGGTCAGAAAACCCTCGTCGAACACCTGGAGAAAAAGGTTGAGGACATGGGGGTGAGCCTTTTCCACCTCATCCAGGAGGACGACGGTGTAAGGATTATCCCGCACCTGGTTGGTCAGAATTCCACCCCGCTCGGAGCCGACAATCCCCCGGGGCATGCCAATGAGCTTGTCCACTGAAATGGTGGAGTCCCGGTACTCCGACATGTCCAGTCGAACCATCTTCTTTTCATCCCCGAAAAGAAACTCCGCCAAAGTCTTGGCCAGCTCGGTCTTTCCCACGCCCGTCGGGCCGAGGAAGAGAAGAACTCCGTCCGGCCTTTCAAAATTTTCCTTCAGCGGTCCCTTGTTCAAGCGAAGATTGCGGGCTAAGGCGGAGATGGCCTCCTTCTGCCCCACGACCCGGCCGCCCAGGGCTTTTTCCATCTCTCTAAACCGCTCGGTGGTGTCCCGGAAAACCATTTCCTGGGGGATGCGAGTCTCCTGGGAGATGACTTGAATGATATCTTCGCCGAGCACCGGTCGGCCGGAGTGTTCAATATCCACCTTCACCGAAGCCGTGTCCAGCCAATTAATGGCTTTGTCGGGAAGCCGCAAATTATGCTGGTAGCGCGGGGCCATCGTTAGGGAGGCTTCGATGGCTTCATCGCTGATCTTTACCGCATAATTTTTTTCCAGGCGGGGACGGATGCCCCGCAGAATTTCTCTCGCTTCGTTCAAGTTGGGTTCCTGGATGGTAATGAGGCGAAAGCGCCGCGACAGGGCTTCATCTTCGGCAATGTGAACTTTGTATTCGCTGGCCGTCGTGGCCCCGATCATCTGCACCTCTCCCCTGGCCAGGGAAGATTTAAAGATCGTTGCCGCGTCCGTGGGTACGCCCAGGGCGCTTCCGGCCCCGATCAGGGTGTGCGCCTCGTCCACAAAAAGAATCAAATTTTGCCGGCGTTTGACCTCTTTGATGACATTTTCGATGCGGTCCTCAAACATCCCCCGGAACATCGTGCCCGCCACCAAAGTGTTCATTTGCAGATTGATAACCTGAGAGTTTTTCAATCGTTTCGGCACGGTCTCCGGCCATAATTCTATCTTGGAGGCTAATCCTTCCACCAGCGCTGTCTTGCCCACCCCCGGCTCACCCAGGATCATTACCGAGTTTGGCCGGTCGCGGTGGCAGAGGATCTCCATCATCTGCTGAATCTCAGCCTCCCGCCCGATGATCGGGGGAAGTTTTCCCATTCTGGCCAGCTTGTTCAAATTGACCCCGAAATTGCTCAGGTAGGGGGGCAGGTCGTACCTTTTCTTGAACTCCTCGGATTTTTCTTCCAGCACTTTGGTCTGGACGGAGATGATCCGGGTCACATCATTCGGCTCAACGCCCATGGCCCGCAGGATGCGCACGGGGATATTGTGGCCCTCCTGGAAAATGGCTTTGAGAAGGTCGGTGGTTTCAATCACCTTGCGGCCGGAGTTGACCGCCGAATCCCAGGCCAGCTTAAAGATGGTTTTGGTGGAAGGGGGAACCTTCATTCCCCCGCCCAGGAGCTGCTTGGAGCCGCCCAGATATTCCTGCAGGGAGTTAATCACTTTGCGGGGGCTAACGTTTAGCTTGTCGGCGATTTCCGTAAAGAGGGTATTCTCCACCTCGGTAATCGCTAAAAAAATATGTTCCACCCCCAGGTAGTGGTGCTGGCGCTTGCGTGACTCTTCAATAGCCGAAGATAGAACCCGATGCGCCTTGTCGGAAAGATAATCCTTGTAATTACTCAAATCAATCATGGGTAACTTTTCTCATTCCCTAAAGCGCCAGCCGCATCCTTGCCGCGGATCTTGAGGGTTAAGGCGCTGCAACTCCCCTAAAATCTTTTTAGACCTCTCCCTTAGATCTCGGGGCATAATAATTTTAAAAGAAACAACCTGATCCCCCCGACCCCCTCCCTGAAAACATGGAGCCCCTTGGCCGGGGAGGCGTACCTGTTCTCCGTGCTCAACCCCAGGAGGAACTTCTAAAACCGTTGACCCTTCCATAGTGGGGATTTTGATCTCAGCCCCCAAAGCCGCCTCCCAGAAGGTCAGGGGCACATCTATAAGCAAATCATCCCCCTTTCTTTGAAAATAGGGATGATTTTGAACCTCCACTTTCGCGATCAGTTCTCCCCGTGGGCCTCCCCTCTTGCCCCCGTGCCCCATCCCCATAAGGTAGATGCGGCAACCATCGCTCACTCCGGCCGGGACTTCAATCGGAACCACTTCTTCTTGTACCCTGTAGCCTGTTCCAGAGCAAACCTCACAAACCTGAAAGGGAATCCTTCCTTGCCCGCGGCAACGAGGGCACACCTGGGAAAATGCTGCCGGCGGAAGACCGATTTGAATCAGGCGGCCCCCACCGCATTCCTCGCAGATTTTTCGGGGGCTTTCCGGGTCCGTTCTGTTACCAGAGCAGCGGGGGCAAAGAATCTCGCGCAAAACTTTAACCTTGGCCACCGTACCCTGGACCGCCTGTTCAAATTTTAGCCTGACCATACAATGGAGGTCTTTCCCCTTATGGGGTTTAGGGGAAACCGCTTGCTCACCCGCCCCAAAATACCTCTCGAAGATATCCTCAAAACCTTCTAAGGGGAAGTCTTCCTCTTCCTCCTCCCCCTCTTCAAAACCGTACTCCCAGAAAAGGTCGGCGGCGGGAAGCTCCATTCCCGAACGGTCGTATCTCTCCCTCTTTACTTTGTTGGATAGAATCGCATAGGCTTCAGAGATTTCTCTGAACCTGGATTTCCCGGCTCTCTGGCCGGGTGGGAGGTCGATTTGATACGTTCGAGCTAATTTTTGGTAGGCCTTCTCGATCTCCTCCTTGGTAGCGTCCTTCCGAATCCCTAAAATTTCGTAGTAATCTTTTCTTGAAGCCATCGGTAAAATAATCGATCACTTATCAACGGTGATCCTTTTAGTGCCCTTTATACCATAAAAAGGTTTTCCTTTTCAACCCTAAAGATCAAAGAAAAAAAACTATATATTCGATGAGGTTGGGGGAGGATTTTTTCATCCCCCAGGAGAGGTGTTCTTTTCATGGGTTAGGAGTCAGGAAAGAAAGGGGGGACCGCGAAGATCCCCCCGGTAAGTAGATTACTTTTTCTCTTCGAATTCAGCGTCGACAACATCCTCCTCGGGCCGCCGGCCGCCTGCTCCGCCGGGGGCGTCTCCCGCTTTTTGTTTGGAGGCGGTTTGCTGGTACATGATCTCGGCGAGATGGTGGGAGGCTTTCGTCAAAAGATCCATCTTTTCCCTGATTCTTCCCATATCCCCGCTTTCGATCGCTTCTTTGGCCTCTTTAATTGCCCCCTCGATGGCATTGACTTCGCTGACCGGAATCTTTTCCCGGTGCTCATTCAGAGTCTTTTCCGTGCTGTAAACCAGGGCGTCGGCTTGATTACGCAGCTCGATTTCTTTGCGGCGCCGTTTATCTTCTTCCGAGTGGGCTTCCGCCTCTTTGACCATCTTTTCCACGTCATTCTTATCAAGACCGCTGGAGGCGGTAATGGTGATGGCCTGTTGCTTCCCGGTAGCATTATCCTTTGCGGAAACATTGAGAATCCCGTTGGCGTCGATGTCAAAGGTGACCTCGATTTGGGGCACGCCCCTCGGCGCCGGGGGGATTCCCATCAGGTGGAATTTCCCGAGAGTCCGGTTGTCGCGAGCCATCTCACGTTCTCCCTGCAGGACGTGGATCTCGACGCTTGTTTGACTGTCTGCGGCCGTCGAGAAAATCTCACTCTTCTTGGTGGGGATTGTCGTGTTCCTTTCGATCAACCGGGTCATGACCCCGCCCAGAGTTTCAATCCCGAGAGAGAGCGGGGTTACATCAAGGAGAAGGACATCTTTTACTTCCCCGGCCAGGACCCCGGCTTGCACGGCCGCCCCCAACGCCACGACTTCGTCCGGGTTGACCCCTTTATGGGGCTCCTTCCCGAAGAATTGGCGAACCAGTTCTTGAACCTTCGGGATACGAGTTGATCCACCAACCAGGACCGCTTCATCGATCTGATTGGGTTTCAGCCCGGCATCCTCCAGCGCCTGCCGGCACGGGGGAAGGGTTTTTTCCAAAAGATCCATTACCAATGATTCGAATTTGGCCCGGGTAAGCTTGAAGTTCATGTGTTTCGGCCCGGAAGCATCGGCCGTTACAAAGGGGAGGTTGATCTCCGTCTCCATGGTGGAGGAAAGTTCGATCTTGGCTTTCTCCGCCGCTTCTTTCAACCGCTGCAGGGCCATCAGGTCTTTGCCCAGATCAATGCCTTGATCCTTTTTGAATTCGGCGATCAGCCAATCGATGATTCTTTGATCTAAGTTATCCCCCCCTAAGTGGGTATCGCCGTTGGTGGATTTGACTTCCACCACGTTGTCGCCCACTTCCAGGATGGAAATGTCGAAAGTTCCCCCGCCGAAATCATAAACGGCGATGGTTTCATCCTTTTTCTTATCCAGTCCATAGGCTAAGGCAGCAGCCGTCGGTTCATTGATGATTCGCCGCACATTCAACCCGGCAATCGCTCCGGCATCTTTGGTCGCCTGGCGCTGGCTGTCATTAAAATAGGCCGGGACCGTGATGACCGCATCCGTGATTTTTTCCCCCAGGTATTCCTCCGCCGACTTTCTTAACTTCTGCAGAATCATGGCGGAGATTTCCGGCGGAGAATATTCTTTATCTTTAATCTTAACTCGGGCGGCACCCGAAGAATCCCTGATAACTTTATAGGGAACCATTTTCATCTCTTCGTTTACTTCCTCATACCGACGGCCCATAAACCGTTTGATGGAATACACCGTATTCTCGGGGTTGGTCACCGCCTGTCTCTTGGCAACTTGACCCACTAAACGGTTCCCGTCTTTCGTAAAGGCCACGACTGACGGGGTCAGGCGGCTCCCTTCCTCGTTGATAATCACTTTCGGGTCCCCTCCTTCCATCACGGCTACGACGGAAAGGGTGGTCCCCAGATCAATTCCAATGATTTTGGCCATTGTTAAATCCTCCGATCTGTAGCTCCTCACGGGAGCCTAAAATAAAAGCCAATTCCATAAAATTCCTTTAATAACCTAATCATCTTCCTCAGTATTGTCAAGGAAACATCCCCTTCTCTTTTCCCTTGCCCGTTCCCTTAGAAAAAATCAATTCCTTCCCGGGGCCTTTATCTACCGCAATGGTATCCCCCTCAAGAAATTCTCCTTCCAGAACCTTCAATGCCAGGGGGTCCTGGATCAACCGCTGGATGGCCCGCTTCAACGGGCGGGCTCCATAGACGGGATCGAAGCCTTCCTTGGCCAGGGTCTCCTTGGCCCTGTCGGAAAGGTGAAGGTCCATCTTCCGCTGGGTCAGTCTTTTCCTCAGGTTCCTCAATTGGATCTCTACGATCTCTTTGATGTTTTCGATCGAAAGGGAATGGAAAATGACCACGTCATCCACCCGGTTCAGGAATTCCGGCTTGAAATGAGCCCTCAGAGCCTCCAGCACTCGACGGCGCATCTCTTCATACTCCCTCGCCCCCAGGTCTTGGATCCATTGGCTGCCGATGTTGGAAGTCATGATCAAAACCGTGTTCTTAAAGTCCACGGTCCGCCCTTTCCCATCGGTGAGGCGCCCATCATCCAAGATCTGGAGCAGTACGTTGAAAACCTCGGGGTGGGCTTTTTCCACTTCATCGAAAAGGACGACGGAATAAGGCCGGCGGCGGACGGCTTCGGTCAAATGCCCACCTTCTTCATACCCCACATACCCCGGCGGCGCTCCGATCAGCCTGGCCACCGAATGCTTCTCCATGAATTCCGACATGTCGATGCGCACCATGGATTGTTCGTCGTCGAATAAAAATTCCGCCAGAGCCCTGGCCAGCTCCGTTTTCCCGACTCCCGTTGGCCCGAGGAAGATGAATGAGCCGATCGGACGATTGGGGTCCTGGAGGTCGGCCCGGGCCCGCCGCACAGCATTGGCAACCAGCCGGATGGCTTCCTCCTGGCCGACGACCCGGTGGGTCAGACGGGATTCCATCTGGAGAAGTTTCTCGACTTCTCCTTCCATCATCTTGGCTACTGGAATGCCTGTCCATTTCGCCACTACTTCGGCAACGTCCTCAGCCTCCACTTCTTCCTTGAGCATCTTCTTTTCTTTTTGCAGGACGGCAAGGGCCTTGTTTTCTTTTTCCAGCTTTTTCTGCAGCTCACCCGCCCGGCCGTAACGAATCTCCGCCACTTTGGCCAGGTTTCCCTCCCGCTCCGCCTGCTGCTCTTCGCGTTTGGCTTCTTCGATCTGTTCTTTCAGGGAGCGGATCTTCCGGATGGCTTCTTTCTCTTTCTGCCAGTGGGTTTTCATGGCTTCCCCGGAGGCCTTCAGTTCGGTCAATTCTTTTTCGATCTTTTCCAACCGGTCGCGGGAAGCCTTGTCCTTTTCTTTAAGGAGCGCCTGCCGTTCAATCTCCAGCTGGGTGAGTTTGCGCTCCACTTCGTCGATTTCCATGGGCATGCTGTCGATCTCGATACGCAGCCGGGAAGCAGATTCGTCAATCAGGTCGATGGCTTTATCCGGTAAAAACCGGTCCGTAATGTAACGGTGAGAGAGCGTGGCCGCGGCCACAATAGCCGAATCCTGGATGCGAACCCCATGGTGAACTTCATACCTTTCCTTGAGACCCCGGAGGATGGCGATGGTATCTTCCACCGTGGGCTCGGCGACCACTACGGGTTGAAATCGCCTCTCCAGGGCTGCGTCTTTTTCCACGTGCTTGCGGTACTCGTTAATGGTTGTGGCCCCAACACACCGCAGCTCGCCCCGAGCCAGGGCTGGTTTTAACATATTGGAAGCATCCATTGCCCCTTCAGCCGCCCCCGCTCCCACGAGAGTGTGCAATTCATCTATAAACAGGATGATGGCCCCTTCCGCTTCGGTGATCTCTTTCAGCAGGGCTTTGAGGCGGTCCTCAAACTCGCCCCGGTATTTGGTGCCGGCGATGAGGGCTCCCAGGTCTAAGGCAACCAGTCTTTTATTTTTCAACGTCTCGGGAACATCCCCGTTGACGATGCGCTGGGCCAGACCCTCAACGATTGCCGTTTTCCCTACTCCCGGTTCCCCGATCAGGACCGGATTATTCTTGGTCCGCCGGGAAAGAACCTGTAAAACGCGGCGAACTTCGTCATCCCTGCCGATAACCGGGTCTAATTTCCCTTTCCGGGCCAGTTCGGTCAAGTCCCGGGTATACCTGAGCAGGGCCTGATATTTTTCTTCCGGGTTCTGGTCAGTGACCCTTTGGGAGCCGCGGATGGCTGCCAGGACCTTATAAATCTGATCTTTGTTCACACCCTGGCTGGCCAAAATTCTGGCCCCTGGACCATCTTGTTCTTCGGCAATGGCTAAAAGCATATGCTCCGTGCTCACATACGTGTCCTTCAACCGGTCCGCTTCCTGAAATGAGGTATCTAAGATCTTTTTTAATCTTGGGGATAGATAGGCCTGCCCCGTCCCGGCCCCGTGTACTTTAGGAATCTTTAGTAAAACCCCTTCCAGCTGAAACATTACCGGCGGGAGCGAAACTCCCAATTTTTGCATAGCCTGGGGGATGACCCCTTCGGTTTGCTGGAGCAAAGCCGCAAGGAGATGTTCGGGTTCAATCTGCTGGTGGTCTTGCTTTTCGGCCAGGGTTTGAGCTTCCTGCAAGGCCTCTTGGGCTTTCAAGGTTAGTTTGTCAAAGCGCATCTTTTATCCTTTCCTATTATCAAGCCTAAAAAAAATGGGGGCTTTCGCCCCCCAGGATTATCAGCTTTCTTCCACTTTTATCTGCTTGGGTTTGGCCGCCTCCTGCTTGGGGAGGCTGATTTCCAATATCCCGTCTTTGAACTTGGCCTTGACCTTATCTTGCTGGACGGTCCCCGGGAGAGTGAAAGCCCTTTGAAAGGTTCCATAGGACCGCTCTACGCGGTGGTAATGCTCTTCCTTGACCTCTTTCTCGAACTTCTTCTCACCCTTCAAGGTGAGGGTATTATCCTTCACCTCGACGGTGATGCCGTCCTTGGTGATTCCCGGAAGTTCCGCTTTGAAGACCAGGGATTCATCGGTCTCGTAAATGTCCACGGCTGGAACCCAGGCACCCTGGGAAATCTCCTCTTCCCTGAAAGGAGTCAGGCCCCGGACATCGGAGAAAAGGCGGTTCATCCTCTCCTGCAACGCAGACATCTCTCTGAATGGTTCCCAACGAATCAGCGCCATTTTCATTTCCTCCTTTCCGTTTACGTCATTCATTTAAAAACTAAGCATTGCCCGCAGCGCTGTCAATCCCCTCAAGGACCGTAAGGCGTAAGGAGGAAAAGATAGTTGAGGCGAGTCAATGCGGGGTATAGGGGGTCGTCTTAGAGATATTTAAATTGGCAAGAAGATGGGGAGGTCTTTGGCCTTTAAGCCTGCGCCTGGCGCCTTTTATTATTCATTATTTTCAAGGAGAAACTGCAGGTCGCTCATGTCCGGGAATTGTTCTTTTAAATAAACTTTCAGGTTGTTCATGACTCTTTTTTCGATCTGCCGGGCTCTCTCCCGCGAAATATGAAGCTGGTCTCCGGCAGCCTGGAGGGTAAGGGGTTGTTCAGCCATTAGCCGGTTTTCCAGGAGAAAAACTTCTTTTCCCTTGAGGGTGCGGGCAAACTCTTCAATCTTTTGGCCGACGATTTTTTTGAATTGGTCTCCGGCAACCTTTTCCTCCAGGGCTTCTCCGGCCGGCAGGACATCCAAATAGGTCTGACGGGTTTTGTCGTCGAGCGGCAAGTTGAGGGAGAGGTCGCCCCCGCTAAGCCGCTGCTCCATCTCCGTGACTTCTTCCTTGCGAACGTCCAGAGTGCTCGCCAGGAGTTTGGGCCCCGGGTTGAAGCCCATCGCTTCCAGCCGCCCCTTCTCTTTTTTTAAGCGGAAAAAAAGCTTGCGCTGAGCCTGGGTCGTTCCTATTTTTACCAGACTCCAGTTATCGATAATAAATTTTAAAATATACGCCCGGATCCACCAGGAGGCGTAAGAGGAAAGTTTCACTTCCCGGTAGGGATCGAACTTCTTAACCGCCTGCATCAGTCCCAGGTTGCCTTCCTGGATCAGGTCTAAAAGATTCGTATAGGCCCGCTGATACTCGAAGGCAATCTTTACCACCAACCTTAAGTTGGAAACGACCAGATGGTAGGCGGCAACACGGTCCTTTTCCTCCCACCAGCGTTTGGCTAAATCAATCTCCTCTTCCCGCGAGAGCAGGGGAAATTTCCGGATCTCTATGAGGTATTTCTTGAGAGGGTCAAAGACCCCTACCGCTTCTGGCCTTTCAGGGACGCTCGGATCCATCGAGGTCGGGAGAGATCCTTCAAGGATTTCAGGAAATCCGCTCAATTTTTCCCTTTCGTTCATTGAGCAACCAATGTCAGATAACCCACTTCGCCAGAGCGTGAATCCCGGAGCAGAAGCAGGACTTCTTCTCCGCCCTGGATTTGTTCGATCATGCGGTTATAATCGCTGAGCCCCCGGATGGTTTTATTGTTGATCTGGTAAAGGATATCCCCTGGCTCTATGCCTGTTCGGCCCGCCGGTCCCTGGGGGTCCACCTTGGCCAGGATCACGCCCTCCCGTGAATCCAGCCGCCTCCGCCTGGCTTCCAGCACTGATATCTCTTTGACCTCCATCCCCAGCTTATTCCTTAATTCGGCAGCGGCCTGGCGCGGCGAAGGTTTGTATTCGGTGATGATCGCCTGGGCCGAAATCTTTTCACCTTTGCGCAGCAGGCCGATTTCCACTTTTTTCCCCAGCCGGCCGGCAGCCACGCGATTCCTGAAATCATTGGCGGATTCCACAGCCATCCTCTCCAGGCTGACGATCACATCGCCCTGCCGGATTCCTGCTTTTTCTGCCGGTCCTTCCTTGAGTACCTCCGCGACCAGAGCTCCTTTGACAACCTTCAAATTCAGGCTCTTGGCCAGGGGGGCGGTTAACTCCTGAACGTTTAATCCCAGCCAGCCCCGCACCACCTTGCCGGTTTTGATTAAGGCCTCGGCGACGGCGAGCGCCATATTACTCGGAATCGCAAACCCAATTCCTTCAAATCCCCCGGACTCAGACACAATGGCCGCGTTGACGCCGATGACCTCTCCGGCCAGGTTTAAGAGCGGGCCGCCGCTGTTTCCGGGATTGATGGCGGCATCGGTCTGGATGAAATCCTGATACCCCGAGGGGTCGAGGATTCCCGTTCGATGCTTGGCGCTGATGATCCCCGCGGTCACAGTTTGTTCCAGACCTCGGGGGTTGCCGATCGCCACCACCCATTCTCCGACCCGCAGGCGGTCTGAGTTTCCCAAAGGAAGAAAAGGGAGATTCATAGGGGGTTTGATTTTGATTACACCCAGATCGGTTTTGGCGTCTGTGCCCACGATCTTGGCTTCAAATTCCTCTCCCGAGCCCATTTTTACAATAATCTTTGATGCCCCGCTAACCACATGGTTGTTGGTCAGAATGTGGCCATCGCTGCCGATGATCATCCCGGTTCCGATTCCCTTCACTTCCTTCTTATAACTGCGGGGTCCTTGAGGCAATCCGAAGAAATATCGAAAAAAGGGGTCATTTTCGAAAGGGAAAACCGGAGAGGGAACGTCCACCCGTTGAGTAACCTGGATATGCACGACGGCGGGCATGGCCTTCTGGGCCAC
>CAZIDC010000035.1:0-13349 GCA_964537885.1 uncultured Syntrophaceae bacterium
ACATCGTAGTCATCCCCAATTCCAAAGTCTCCGAGTCCATCATTACCAACTATTTCCTCCCGGAACGCCGAATGTCCTTGCTTCTTAATGTGAGCGTGAGCTACCAAAGCGATTCCCGGAAAGTGGAGGAGATTCTCCTGCAGGAAGCTAAGCAGGCAGCCTCAGAGGTGGAGGGACTCCTGGCCGAACCTGCGCCCATGGTGCGCTTCATCCCAGGTTTTGGGGAGTCCGCGCTTAATTTTACCCTCATCTGCCAGGTGCGCGAATTCGTGGACCAGTATTTTGTCCAGCATGAACTCCGCCACCGGATTTTGGCCCGCTTCAAAAAAGAAGGGATCCAAATTCCTTTCCCCCAGCGAACCGTTTATCTTCGAAAAGAGGAGGTTTAAAACGGAAACCCGCGCCGGAAACAGGGCTTTGTGGTATAATGGATTAAAAATTTTTATACGACAATTTTTTAAACTTTTGGCGTTTTAGGCAATTCCTTTGTTTTTCCCAGTCATCCCTCTCTGCCGAAAGGAGTAAGCCATGGAAAAAGTCCTTTGCGTGGATGACGACCTCAGCCTTCTTCGCCTGTACCAGGATGAGCTTTCCGAAGAAGGATATAAAGTGATTCTGGCCAAAGATGGGAAAGAGGCCCTGGCCAAATTCGAGAAGGAAAATCCTCAGGTGGTCGTCATGGACATTCGTATGCCGGTAATGGATGGCATCGAAACCCTGACGGTCATGCTGGGCAAAGACCGTCAGATTCCGGTCATTCTGAACACCGCCTATCCCCAGTACCGGGAAAATTTCATGACCTGGGGGGCCGAGGCGTACGTGATCAAATCATCCGACCTCACCGAGCTCAAAAAAAAGATCCGGGAAATACTGGATAAGCGAAAAAAACCAGCTAAATCCTGATCTGCAAGGAGACGCCCTTTGCCTGTCAAAATCGTGGGAATGGTCCTGGCCGGGGGAAAGGGGGAACGGCTCTATCCGCTTACTCAAGATCGCGCCAAGCCCGCGGTTCCCTTCGGGGGAAAATACCGGATCATCGATTTTACTTTAAGCAACTGTTTGAATTCCGGGGTTCGGCGTCTGAACATTCTTACCCAGTATAAATCCCTCTCCCTCAACCGGCACATCATGCAGGGGTGGAATATTTTCAACCCCCAGCTGGATGAGTACGTTAACCTCATTCCCGCGCAGCAGCGTGTGGGGGAGGTCTGGTATTTAGGAACCGCTGACGCTATTTATCAGAACATCTATGTCCTGCAGATGGATCGTCCGGATTTGGTCCTCATCCTGTCGGGTGACCACATCTACAAGATGAATTATATGGAGATGATCGATTCCCACCGGGAGCGCCGGGCCGACCTTACCGTGGCGGTCATCGAAATGGACAAAAACCTTTCCCGGCAGCTGGGCGTTATCCAGGTCGATGAGGAATTTCGCATTATCGGTTTCGAGGAAAAGCCGGAGAAGCCCAAAACGATTCCAGGACAGCCTGACCTCATTCTGGCCAACATGGGGGTGTATGTCTTCAACACGGAAGCCCTTGTCCGCCGGGTGATCGAAGACGCCAAAGACCCCGAGTCCCAGCATGATTTCGGGAAAAATGTCATCCCCGCGATGACCACCCAGGACCGGGTGTATGCTTACAGCTTCCAGGATGAAAACAAAAAAACCGCTAAATACTGGAGAGACATCGGAACCCTGGATGCCTATTATGAAGCCAGCATGGACCTGGTGTCCATCGATCCCCAATTCAACCTCTATGATTATGAGTGGCCGATCCGCACCTATCACCCCCCCGCCCCGCCGGCCAAGACTGTTTTTTTCGAAGAGCACGATTTTGGCCGCATCGGAGCCGTTTACAACTCCCTTGTCTCCGGGGATTGCATAATCAGCGGGGGGAAAATCTTCCGCTCCATTTTATCTCCCAAGGTGCGCGTCCACAGTTATTCCGAGGTGTGGGATTCCATCCTGATGGAAGGGGTTGACGTGGGAAGATATGCCCGTTTGAACCGGGTGATTGTGGATAAAAGGGTCCGGATCCCGGACGGATATAGGATCGGCTTCGACCTCAAAGAAGACGCCAAAAAATTCACGGTCACCGAATCGGGTATCGTGGTGATTCCCAAAGGGGCCATCCTGGGGTAAGAGCCTGCATAGCGCAGAGCGCATGGAGCAGAGCGGAGGAGAACAAGGGAAACGCTATGCTCTATCCGTTTTTCCTCCTTTCCCGCCTTTCGCGCCGCAACCTTTCTAACAACTTTTTCTTTTAAATAGAAGTCTTAGGGCGTATAATTCTTCCCTATGGGATTGGGGGATAAAATTAGGGAGCTTGACAAAAACGAGGTCTTCGACAAACTCGAAGGCCTACGGGGCGCCCTGATGCGTATGTTCATCATTATTGCCGCGCTCTCGATCGTTTCTTATTTTTTTTGGAAGGAGGCCCTGCATTTTCTCCGCAAGCCGCTGGGATTACCGCTGATCATATTCAACCTTCCGGAAGGTTTTTTCACCTCCTTGCGCCTGGCCCTTTTCATGGGGACTTTTCTGGCAATGCCCTTTATTTTCAATGGCCTTTGGAGTGCCTTCGCCCCCCTTTTTGCTTTCCATGCCCGGCGCTACTCCTGGCCCGTCGTTTTATCGGCCACGGCCCTTTTTTATGGAGGCTCCTCCTTTTGTTATTTTTTGGTGTTACCGGTGGGGATTCACTTCCTGGTAAATTACGGGAGCGAAAACCTCACCCCTATGATTGATTTGGCCAAATACCTGATGTTTTCCGTAGGCCTGATTTTCGCCTTCGGGGTCATCTTTGAACTTCCCCTGATCCTGCTCATCCTGGGCCGGGTTGGCTGGATCGGCTATCGAGGGCTGGCCAAAAACCGCAAGTATGCCTTTTTGTTCAATTCCATTTTTTCCGCCCTCCTGACTCCGACGCCGGATGCTTACACGATGCTTTTAATGATGGCCCCCATTCAAATTCTCTATGAACTGTCCATTTGGCTGGTTAAATTTTTCGGGAAAGAGAAGGCTCCGGAACCCGAACTCACTTGATTGTATAGGAATTTTCTTTTTTGGACACAGATGTATAACGAAAGTCGCCTGGCGCTTAGCGCTATGCGCATAGCGTCTTTTTTGTTTCTGTGTTTATCTGCGAAAATCTGCGTCCTATTAAATTGAAAGGACCGCCCATGAAAGAAGCCATGCTCTACCAGAAATTGGCGGACCAAAAGGTCGGGTGCAACCTCTGCAACCATCGCTGCCAGATCCAAGATGGAAAGCGGGGAATTTGCGGCGTGCGCGAGAATCGAGGGGGAACGCTTTATACCCTGGTCTATCGCCAGCTTATTTCCCGTAATGTCGACCCGATCGAGAAAAAGCCGATGTTCCATTTCGCGCCGGGAACCAAGTCTTTCTCTATCGCCACGGTGGGCTGCAACTTCCGGTGCGATTTCTGCCAGAACTATGAAATCTCCCAGATGCCCCGGGACCGGAATCACATTTACGGAGAGGATGTGGCTCCAGCGGAGATCGTGGCCTTGGCCAAAAAGACCGGAGGCCACACCATCGCTTATACGTACACGGAGCCGACGATCTATTTCGAGTACGCCTATGATATTGCGCTTTTAGCTGTCCAGGAAGGGTTAAAGAATATTTTCGTGACCAACGGGTACATGACCGAGGAAGCCCTGCGCACGATCCATCCTCACTTACATGGAGCCAACGTCGACCTGAAATCGTTCAGCGAAGAATTCTACCGGAAGCGCTGCGGGGCCGGGCTGGAGGGGGTCCTCCATTCGATTCGGGTGATGAAGGAATTGGGGGTCTGGGTGGAGATTACCACTCTGATCATTCCAGGCCTCAATGACTCCGAAGAAGAGTTGCAAAGCATCGCCCGATTCATTTCTTCCGTGGGCCGGGAAATTCCCTGGCACATCAGCCGTTTCCATCCCATGTACAAGATGTTGGACCGTTCCCCTACTTCCGTTCAGATTCTTGAACGGGCCCGCAAGATCGGCATGGATGCCGGTTTGCGCTACGTTTATACCGGGAATGTTCCGGGAGACCCCGGGGAGGATACTTGCTGCTCCAACTGCGGCAAGGTATTGGTGGATCGAATGGGCTTTCAAATTCTCAAGTACAAGATTAAAGAGAATAGGTGTTATAACTGCGGAACCTTGATCGAGGGGGTCGATCTTTCATAGGGGGGCAAAAGGTCAGGTGACGTATAGTTTTATATATTGAACTCTTTTTTCACCTGGACCCCGGAACCCTTGAATCCTTGAACCCTGAGATCCTTTATCTATTGATCAAGCCTGGATTTTAAGATAACATGCCGTTCAACGAATAAAAAACGAGAGGTGGGCCGTGATGTACGATGTTGTTACTTTCGGCGAGGCCATGCTCCGTCTGTCGCCGCCGCATTTCAGCCGTTTGGAGCAAACCCATTCCCTGGATGTGGAGATTGGCGGGAGCGAACTTAACGTGGCCGTTGGCTTATGCCGGCTGGGAATGCCGGCCGCCTGGATTTCCAAACTCCCCAATAATGCCCTGGGCAGGATGGTGCGGAATCGAGCGCGGGAGCTTGGCGTGGATGTCTCCCAGGTACTCTTCAGCGATAAGGGGCGCCAGGGACTTTACTTCGTGGAATACGGCGCAGCCCCGCGGGCCAGTTCTGTGCTTTATGACCGGGGAAATTCAGCCATCAGCTTGGTCCATCCGGGCGAAGTGGACTGGGGAAAAGTTTTCTCCGGATGCAAGCTTTTCCACGTCAGCGGCATCACTCCCGCGCTCAGCCCTTCAGCCGCTGAGACCACGGCCGTGGCCATGAAGGCAGCCAAGGAGGCCGGATGCCTGGTCAGTTATGACCTCAATTACCGTAAAAAGCTCTGGTCGCCGGCCGATGCCAAAAAATGCCAGGAGCCTCTGATGAAGTTAGTGGACATCATCACGACCACGGAAGAGGATACGTCCGTCGTCTTTGGAATCCGGGAGGAAAATTATCAAAAGGTTGCCGCGACTCTGGCCAGCACCTTTGGTTTTAAAGCGGTGGCCATCACTTTGCGCGAAGATCTTTCGGTCTGGAAGAACAACTGGACGGCCATCGCTTACGCCGACGGGAAGATTTATTCCGACCGCACGTATGCCGTGGAGATTGTCGACCGGGTGGGCGCCGGAGACTCCTTTACCGCCGGATTCATTTATGGGTATCTTAAAGGAGGAGCAGAACAAGGCGTAAAGTACGGCAATGCGCTTTCGGCTCTGAAACACACGATACCGGGGGATTTCAACTGGTCAACTCTGGAAGAAGTCGAGGCCCAGATTAAAGGGGCGGGGCTGAGAATATCAAGATAAAACAGGGTTCAAGGATTCAAGGGGTCAGGGGTTCCTGGTCCTTCCTTTTCTCACTTGACCCCTTGATTCCTTGAACCCTCGAACCCTTTACAGGAGGATATTATGAAAGAAGTACTGGCCAAAATATTGGAGGAAGGCGTCGTTCCGGTCATCCGGGTTTCTTCGGCGGGGGAAGCTTTTGAAGTGGCCAAAGCCATTAAAGAGGGGGGGATTACGGTTATCGAAGTGACCATGACCGTCCCCGGAGCCATGGACGTGATCAAGGAGGTCGGCCAGCAATTTGGCCAAGAAGTCCTCCTGGGGGCCGGCACGATCCTCGACCCGGAAACAGCCCGAATGGCCTTACTCAACGGCGCAAGGTTCCTGGTGACCCCGACGCTGAACTTGGAAGTGATCAAAATGTCCAACCGCTACAGCGGCGTGGTGATCCCGGGGGCCCTCACTCCGACAGAGATCCTCACGGCCTGGGAAGCCGGGGCTGACCTGGTTAAGGTCTTTCCCATCGCGCAGGTAGGTGGCCCCGCTTACATCAAAGCCCTCCAGGGCCCCCTTCCCCACATTCCCCTCGTGCCCACCGGGGGAGTCAATTTGCAGAATGCCGGAGAGTTCATCAAGGCCGGTGCGGCGGCCATTGCCGCGGGTGGAGAGCTGGTCGACAAGAAGGCGGTGGCCGAAAAGAAATATTCCGTGGTCGTGGAAAATGCCCAGAAGTTTTTAGCCGAGGTTAAAAAAGCCCGCGGCAGTGGCTGAGGGAGCAACTTTAACCCTCCTCCGGCGGCAAAAATTATGGAAAAGATGTTGGGGGGAAAATGGGGGGTGATTATCAGGGGTTAATTTTTTTTACGCCCACTGACACCCAGACGATCAAAACCGGTGGCGCAGGTTCAAATGGAAGACGACATCGGGAGAACCGCGGAGAATCAGGTCTTCCGTAATTCCGAGATCCAGAGTTGTCTCCCGGGAAAAGGCCAGAGTTCCTCCCGTGGTCAACTGCACCGAGTAGCCGCTCAGTTCTTCGAGGTGGCTGTCTTTGTAAAAGGCGGTATGCCCGTTGGCCTGGATCTTGAAGGCGATCCAGCGGGCGGGGCTCCATCCGGCTCCTAAGACCCCGAATCCAACGAAATGGCGCTGCTGGTCAGGAAGGACATTTCCTTCGGTCATAGCCATAACCCCTGCCGACCCAAAGAGGGTAATCTGGCCAAGGCTCACCTTGTAGTCGTCTCCGGCCGTAATCCACAAGGAAAAATCCGCGCTGCCGCTTCCCCGAAGCTCGTCGCTATCCCCTGTAGGCAGCTTTAAGGAGGCCCGCAGGGAGATCGCCTGGGAGGGTTTCTTTATGCTTTGATAAAGCCGAAAGCCTCCATTGATTTGAACATCTCCAATCCCCTGGCTGGATTGATCGACATTGAGGAGTACCTGGTTATCCTTTTTATACCGGTAGAGCAGGCGATAGGTCGGACTCTGGTCGCGTCCTCCCTCGGGAAAACCGAAAGTGTTATGATAACGATCAATAAAGCCATCCAGAAAACCGGTTCTTTGGATTAGGTAGGGAATCACTACCCCGACCTCAAAATTCCTGGAGATTCCATAGCGAGCATCCAGGCTCAGCCGGGTATTTTCTCCATCCAGTATGATGCTTTCGTTTAGGTTGCTATTTTCGATAAAATTATTCGTCAAGTCTGCGATCAACCGCAAATCAATCTTTGGCGAGGGCACCAAGGAAGCATCCCCTACGGATGGCAAACCGAAAATTTGAATAATGGGGCTTTGATTCTGAGTATAGAAGGGGGTGATTTCAACCGCCCGCAGAAAAGAGGGGTGGAATAAGATTCCCCAGCATAAAATTACTCCAAGCAAAATTTTTAAATCTTTGCGCATGTTTTCGATTTCCCGGGTTCTTTTAAAAATATTTGAGAAAAAATATATCAGCTTCTCCAATTCTTGTCCAGATCAAGGAGCGGTTATGAATCAACGGCTTCTCCTTGGCCTCCAAAAGACTTCCTTTCTGAATCCATCCTGTGATAAGATTCATGAGCTTTTCATAGTAAACAACCTGTTGCCATGGTTCCCGTGAAAATCATTGGAAGCTCGCCGTAGGGGACGAAGGCCCCGTTCCAATTATTAGAGTTGAACATTGCTTCGTGGCTTAAGCGCCTAACGATGAGCTCCAAGAAGTTTTTTCATAGCAGGCAGTCAAAGGGTAACCCTTTAACAAGGAAATCTTAATGAGAACACGGAATTTTCTCGTCGCTTCTATTTGCGCGGTGTTGTTGACGGGTGGTTTCCATGTGGCAATCGCTTACGAAAAAGCCAGGGAGAAGGCAAATAGAGGGGATTTGCTCTGGATCTCAGAGGAAACAAAGATAAAAAATTTCCTGACCCCCAGATTCACGGACGAAGATTTTTTGAGGGCTCAGGATCCTCCAGAAGAAAAAATGGCCCAGTTTTTTCATACCTCCTGGAATGGACATTTTGAATTTGATGGCCCCCTTTGCCCAAGAATCGCGCGGCCTATAAAGATCAGCGGGGCGGAGAATTCCAAAATATTTTTTATATCCCCCAAACGCTCTTTTGAAGAGGTGGAGGCGAATACAAGATATACCTTGCTGAATGAAGATCAAAAAGCCGTTCTTTCTGGGAGCAAAAAGAACCCCGGTGAGCCCCATGGGGATTGGAAAGGGATCGGGAGGGATACGGCATTTTTTCTGGGTTATCAGGGCGTTTTTGCCGGGGTCCTTTATTTTTTGCCGGAGAGTGTGACCAGCTGGACCAAAGAGCAAAAAAAAACTACCGTGGGCAAATGGGGAGAGAATGTGCGCAATCCAGTCTGGGATAGTGATAAATGGTGGATCAACTATATCGGGCATCCCTATTTTGGTGCGACCTACTATATCCGGGCCAGAGAGCGAGGGTTCGGCGAGTTCGGGTCATTCTGTTACTCGGCGTTGCTTTCGGGGATGTACGAATTCGGGATTGAGGCCTTCTTCGAGCCTCCTTCGTACCAGGACCTGATCGTTACCCCCGCGGGCGGTTACTTACTCGGCAAGTTTGTCTTCGAGCCCATAAGGGAGAAAATCAAGGCCAAACCGCAACTGAGATGGTATGATCATCTAACCTTAATTTTGACCGATCCGCTGGGGGCCTTGAACAGTGTATTCGAAAGGTTGTTGGGCATCAAGTCCGACATTCGGGTGCAATTCCGTCTCCCCGCCCTCCCGCGAGGTGATCGCTCAAGCTATGACAGGGCCGGATTTCCGCCAGGGCAGGAGGTCATTCACCCCCAGCGGCAAGACGCTGGCCTCGAATTTCATATGGAATGGAAATAAAAGTTGCCTTCCGTTATAATTATTGATGGTGGCCTAACTGATCTTGAAAGACAGCCATTGTTCCATAGCCTGGACCTTCCCTTATGTCGTTTCAGGGGGTAAGAAGAGGGGCAGGGCTGATCTTGTCATTGAATTATGGTAAAAGATAAAGTAGAGTTGGATATTGAAAAATCAAGGGAGAATGATTATGCCCCAACTGGTTAGTCCGGAAGGCAGCAGGTCAGGAAAAAGACGAAGGCTCAGGATTATTATTCCGGCCTATCCCGCGTTTAACATCTATTCGCGCATCGCCCGTGTTACCACCGCCCTGGGACCGGTTAGCGTTGCCACTGCCGTGCACGAGGTGGAAGGATGGGATGTCGAAGTCATCGATGAAAACAACTATCAAAGGGCCGCGCCGCGAAATGCCTCTGGCCTGCCGGACCACGGTGAGCTTCAAAGGCTTAGACCTGCTGATGTTGTGGGTTTTTACGGGGGATTGACCAGCACGATCCCAAGGCTTTACGAGCTTGCCCGTTATTACCGGGAGCTTGGCCTTTGGACGGTTGCCGGCGGGCAGCATTTCGTCGAGGAAAATATTGCGGAAGCTCTGGATAGCGGCGTTGCTATTGTGGTGAAGGGGGAAGGGGAGGAGGCGATCAAGGAAATCCTCCAGGCTTTTGAAGGCCAACGCCCGAAGAGTGATATTGCCGGCATTGCCTACCTGGAAAACGGTCATCTGGTCACGACCCGGGAAAGGCAGCTCTTAACCGACTTTGACCGATTGCCCATCCCCGATTTTTCTTTAGTGCGCTATGCTAAGATCAAGCTTTATCCCGTGGGACGCGTTCGGGGATGCGGGATGGACTGTGAGTTTTGCACGGTCAAGGGAAAGGCGCGCATCGCTTCTCCGGAGCGCCTGCTGGAGCAGTTTGCTTCTATATTCGAAACCCGCGGGGCAAGACGATTCTTTATTGTCGACGATCTTTTCGGCCAGGACAGGCGGGAAACTCTGCGCCTCTGCCATTTGCTCAAAGAATACCAGAGAAAGGCCGGCACGCAATTTAAGATAACGGTTCAAATTCGCCTGGACAAAGGACGGGATGGCGAACTGCTCCAGGCCATGCACGAAGCCGGCATCGACCAAGTGGCCATAGGGTTCGAATCGCCCATCGAGGAGGAACTGAAGGCCATGGACAAGCGGCTCAGACCTGAAGACATGGTTGACCTGTCCGGTTTGTATTATCAGGCAGGATTTCAGATCCATGGAATGTTCATTTTTGCCTATCCTCTTCCCGAAAATATAAACTTCAGGATGACGGCCAAAGAGCGCACATACCATTTCCGCAAATTTATCAAGCAAGCCAAGATTGACACGGTGCAAGTTTTGTTACCCGTTCCTCTACCCGGCACCGAGCTGACCCGGAGGCTCAAGCAGCAAAATCGGATCTACCCCAAAGATTTTATTGGATGGGAGTACTACGACGGAAATTTCCCCCTCTTTGTACCCGATGAACCAATGACCCCGGAAGAGGTCCAAACCTCCATTCACCTGATCATGGGGCGTTTTTATCGCTTCAAGCACATGTTTCACATAGGGTTGAACATTCTTTCTTTCCCGGTGCTCTTCTTTTATATCCATAACCTCAGAGTCGGATGGGGGAAGTGGTACCGGAAATGGTCGACTAATGTAACGAGGTTCGGCGGATGGTTGATCCTCCGGCATTGGTTTGCCGAATTCAAGAAAGACAATTTCTCCATCAAGCTTGACGGGGCCAAAATGATTCTTGCCCGTTCCTTGGCTGGGACTCCGGGGAAATGGCCTTCTTCTTCTATGTCAACTTCCCGGGAAAAACAAGAAGATGGGCTCATAAATCAACGGGGCTGAGTTCGCTATGAATGAATGGGTGGCCATTTCCGTAATCGGGCGGGATCGGCCGGGAATCGTGGCCGGCACTTCCCGGGTTCTTTACCAGCATCAATATAACATCGAGGATCTTTCCCAGACGACCCTGCGCGGGCAGTTTGCCATGATTCTCATTGCCTCCACCTCCCAAGAAGGGACCCTCACCGGGCTGAAGAGGGGTTTGGAAGAATTGGCAAAAGACCTGAGCCTGGAAATCAATCTTAGGAAAATCAAGCCGGAAGAATTGACTCCCTTCAGCTCTGGGGAGACGGAGCCTTTTATCCTCACCGTTCGGGGAAAAGATCGGCCCGGGTTGGTTTATGGCATTGCCGAAGTCCTGGCCGAGCGGGGCATTAACATTAGCAACCTGGATGCCAAAGTGGCCAGGGTCGGCCAGCAGTTAGAATATATCCAGCTCTTTGAAGTCGATATTCCCAAGAGGGTAGACTTTGGTTTTATCCAGGAAAAACTGAAGGAGCGGGGGCAGGAGATGGGGGTAGCCGTGGATTTGCAACACCGGGAGATTTTCCGGGCAATCAACCGAATATAATAAGGGGATCAAGGGGCCTATGGGTCAAGGACTCAAGAAAAAAGAGCATCTTTTCACTCGACCCCTCGAACCCTTTTTTTAAGGGGATGCTCATGCTCAGTTCTGATGAAATCATCCGCACCGTAGAAATGCTGAAGAACGAAAACCTGGATGTCCGCACGGTGACTTTGGGGATCAGCCTGCGGGATTGCGCCAGTCCTTCCGTCGAAGACCTTTGTGAGAGAATTCGCCGCAAGATTCAGAACCATGCCCAAGACCTGGTAGTCACTTGCGATCGGATCGCCAAAAAATATGGGATCCCCATCGTGAATAAGCGCCTGGCGGTGACGCCCATTTCCTCCGTCGCCGAAGGTTTAAAGGTAGAAGATTACCCGGCCGTGGCCCGGACTCTCGATCAGGCAGCGGGAGAAGTAGGGGTTAATTTCATCGGGGGGTATTCGGCCCTCGTGCAGAAAGGGTTCACCAAGGGGGACCGCCACCTGATCGATACCATTCCGGAAGTTCTCGCTTCAACCGAGCGGGTCTGCGCCTCGGTTAATGTGGCTTCCACCCGGGCGGGAATCAACATGGACGCCGTTCTGCTCATGGGCCGGGCGATCAAAGAGACCTCTTTGCGCACGGCGGAACGCGACGGGTTTGGCTGCGCCAAATTGGTGGTCTTCGCTAATATGCCCGAGGATAATCCCTTTATGGCGGGGGCTTACCTCGGGTATGGAGAGCCGGAATGCGTGATCAACGTCGGGGTCAGCGGCCCGGGGGTTGTGAAAAAGGAGCTTGAGCGGCAACTCCAATCGGGGAAAAAGTTGACCTTGGGCGACCTTTCCGAGACCATCAAAAAGACAAGTTTCCGGGTTACCCGGGTTGGGGAGCTCATTGCCCGGGAAGTCGCTCAATCTTTGAATGTCAATTTTGGCATCGTCGACCTTTCCCTGGCCCCCACGCCTACAGTGGGGGATAGCGTGGGAGAGATCCTGCAGTGCCTGGGTCTCGAATCCATCGGCGTGCCTGGCTCGACCGCAGCCCTGGCCTTGCTCAATGATGCGGTGAAGAAGGGGGGAGCTTTTGCTTCCTCTTCGGTGGGCGGGCTGTCCGGCGCTTTTATCCCGGTTAGCGAGGACTTGAATCTCTCCGAAGCCGTCCGGAAAGGATATTTATCCCTGGAGAAATTAGAGGCGATGACTGCGGTCTGCTCGGTAGGCCTGGATATGGTGGCCATTCCGGGGAAAGTGGATGAGCATACGATCGCCGCTATTTTAGCGGACGAAATGGCCATTGGGGTAGTCAATCATAAAACAACAGCGGTCCGCCTTATTCCGGTTCCGGGAAAGGACGTAGGAGAAAAAGCCGTATTCGGGGGCCTCTTTGGAGAGGCCAATATCATCGAAGTGAGAAATATCAACCGCTCGTCGAATTTCGTCTCCTTCGGGGGGCGGATCCCCGCGCCCATCACCAGCATCAATAATTAATTGGGTTGGGTCATTGGTTCTGTATCCCGTTGAACACCTTCATCGAATCAAGCCCGCTTCCTGGAAACTGTAATACCCCTTCTTTGTCACGATCACATTATCTAAAACGCGAAGTCCGAGAATCTTCGCGGCCTCGGTCAATTGCTCGTGTATGCGTAGGTCGGCCTCACTTGGCTGAAGGTCCCCGGACGGGTGATTGTGGGCAAAGATAACCGCGGCCGCGCGTTCGGCGATTACGTCGGCAAACACTTCGCGCGGATGCACAGGGCTTTTATCGAGAAGGCCGATAGTAACGACGCGTTTTTCTATGACCTCATTGGCTCCATTCAGGGAGATGCAGACGAAATACTCCTGCTGTTTTCCGGCAATGTCGGCCACCAGCGGCAAGATGTCTTGGGCAACCGTGATCTTGACGGTACCTTTCAGCAAGTGTCGTCGGGCGAGTTCAAAAGCCGAAAGAATTTGAGAGGCCTTGGCAAGTCCCATACCAGGAATGGCCAGTAGGTGATCCAACGTCAAGCCAGCCTTGTGCTCCCGGATGAGGCCGACAACTTGCCGGGCCATCGTCCGCACGTCAACGCCTGCCGTTCCCATGCCGAGAATCGCCGCAACAAGTTCCTCGTCGGTAAGGGCGGAAACACCTTTCTCCCGCAGCTTTTCGCGGGGGCGGCTGTGTTCCGGCATGTCTTTGATGGTCTTCATTTCTTGCTATTGCCGGCCGGAGATTCTGTATCCGGCTTTGGCTTCTCTGATCGAATCCAATAGTTGCAGAT
>CAZIDC010000036.1:0-13295 GCA_964537885.1 uncultured Syntrophaceae bacterium
GGCACTCGATGGATGATGATTTGATCACAGTGGGCTATTTATTGGATAAAAATGCCGCATTCTATCCCCAGGATTTGGCGATAGTATGCGAGAATTCTCGCGTCACTTACCAGGAGTTGAAAGATAAAGTGGATCAGGTAGCCAGGGGACTTCTGGCGCTCGGCCTAAAGAAAGGGGACCGGGTGGCCCTTTTGATGGATAACCGGCCGGAATGGCTCATGGCTGGCCTGGCCGCGGCCAAGATCGGGGCCGTTTTAGTGCCGATCAATATTCGTTATCGGCTCCATGAGCTGGAATACCTCTTGGCCCACGCCCAACCATCATTGCTCATCATGATTGACCGATTCTCTACCGCCAATTTTGCAGAGATGCTTTTGGAGCTTTGCCCGGAGCTCAAACACCAGAGAGGAGGGAAGGTTAGTTTAAAAAAGTTCAAATCTCTTCATTATATTCTCTCCTTGTCGGACCGGGAAAATCCCGGGACCATCCGCTTTGACGAAATCTACGGCCTGGCGGAACAAGTGCCCATGGCCGATCTTGCTTCCGCTCAGCAAGAGATTACCCCTGAGGATATCGTTTATATCCTTTATACTTCCGGCACTACGGCGGCTCCGAAAGGAGCGATCCTGACCCACAGGAATGTTTGTAAGAACGGGGAGAACATCGCGAACCGGATGCATACCGTTCATGAGGATAAATTCTGGATCCCCGTTCCCCTATTTTTCAGCTTCGGATGCGCCAATGCGTTGATGACCGCCCTTACCAAAGGTTCCTGCCTGGTTCTGCAACCTTTTTTTGAACCGGGAGAAGCTCTTAATCTTCTCGCAAAGGAAGGTTGTACGGTCATGTATGCCAACCCGTCCATCTATCTCCCCATGCTTGACCATCCCTCCCGCAAGACCGTCAACCTCTCTTCGTTAAGGACCGGAATCGCCATGGGGTCTGCCCAAAATCTTCAGAGATTGACCGCGGAAATGGGAGTCGGCCAGATCAACAGCGGCTATGGCCTGACCGAAACGAGCGCCATCTGTTCCATGTCGGATTCGGAAGATCCTTTAGACCTGCGCATCCATACCTCCGGGCGCCCGTTCCCCGGAGTGGCAATTGTGATCAAGGATCCGGATGGCGAAAAACAGTTGCCAGCAGGGGTTGAAGGCGAGATACGGGTCAAAGGATATAATGTCACCCAGGGGTATTATGAGGATCCGGAGAAGACGGCCGCTTCCTTTGATCCGGATGGTTTTTTGCGCACCGGGGATATCGGTTTGCTGACCCAGGAGGGTTACCTCCTGTTCAAGGGAAGATTTAAAGACATGTTAAAAACGAGCGGGATTAATGTCTCTGCCATGGAGGTAGAGAGCTTCCTGGATTCCTATCCTGGGGTCCAGGAGGTGCAGCTTGTCGGAATTCCAGATGAAATAAAAGAGGAAGTAGGGGCGGCCTTCATAAAAGTTTCCCCCGGGGCGAAAGTTGCGAAAGAGGACCTTATCCAATACTGCAAAAAAAATATTGCCAGCTACAAGATACCCAAATATTTCCGTTTCGTGGACGATTTTCCCCGGACGGGCAGCGGGAAGGTGAAGAAGACCGCGCTGCGGGAACGTTTCTTACGGGATTTTAAAGAGAAAGGGTGACTGCTAAACTGACACCTTCGTTACGGGTGGGTGGCCAAGGTCGGAGGAGGAAAGGTTCGGCGTAAAGGCCAAGGGCGCGCATGGCCGGGGGGCCAGTCCAGTCTCCGCCTCAGGCGGACGTACTGGCCTGGCCCCCCGGCCAAAACAGAATCTTTGCCAGGGTTAGTTCCTCCGATATTTCTGTCATAGCCACTCGTGATTGAAGGTTACGCCCGTTGAGATTTCGGAGTGGACATTCTTGGAAAAATATGGTATATTTTATAATAAAAACAACGGGAAATGAATCATCGGGGGAAAAGAAAGGTTAAGTGCCCAAAGGGTCTAAAGCGATCAAGCCTTAGGCGGGACAAAAGTTGAAAAAAGGAACTTCTTCCAAGAAACTTAGAGGGGCTTCGCTGCTTTTGTTTTTGGCAGTATCCCCTTTCTTGATGGGGCAGGCAACAGCCCCTTCGGGAGCTCCCTTGTGGGAAAAAGTTGATGAAGGCTTTGAGGTCATGTCCGGGCAATTGAATGGACAGCCTTACCTGACCTTCATCAAGATCCGGGCCTTACGGATCGATCCGGAGAGATTCCAATTGAAAATGATTGACAGCCGCGCGTTTGGCGCCGAAAGGATGGAGATCAAGGCCCTGGTCAGAAAGGCTCAGGCCTTGGCGGCGGTCAACGGCGGTTTTTTCCTGCCGGATTATCGACCCCTCGGGTTGCTGATCGTAGACGGCCGGGAGGCCAATCCCCTGCGGAAGACCGACTGGGGGATTTTTTTGATTCAGGACAACCGGCCACGGATCATCCACACCAAAGAGTTTCAACCAGAAAAAACCATCTCTCAGGCCCTCCAGGTGGGCCCGCGGCTGGTGGTCGACGGAAAGGAGATGCACCTGAAAAAGCAGGCCGCAAGGCGTTCGGCCCTGGGCATAACCTTTAATAACCAGGTTGTCCTTTTGAACACGGGGGAGACGGAGGCGTACACCCAGGACTTAGCCCGTTTTTTTCGCCTTCTCGAATCTGAGGGGGGTCTGGAGTGCCGGGATGCTTTGGCCCTCGACGGCGGTCCTTCGGCCCAAATGTATGCCGAATACAAAAACCTGAAAATCGACCTCCCCGGCGGCTGGGCTGTTCCCAACGGGGTTGGCGTCTTCAAGCGATAACGTCCCTATTTTTCTTTTGAGCAAGCAAGAAAACATGTCAAACTCCCGTTCGAAAAATATAAGGAAGAAAAGAGGACGAGGATGGAGGATCTGGCTTTTCGCCTTATCCCTGGTTATCCTTCTTCTAACTGGCGCGGCCATGGCTTTTTACTTTACCTTTATCTTCGATCTTCCCCGGCTGACCACCCTGAAAGACTACCAGCCCTATATTATTTCCGAGGTTTATTCCGACGACGAAGTTCTGATCGGTGAATTCTTCATGGAACGAAGGAGCGTCGTTCCCCTTTCCCAGGTCCCCCGATTATTAATCAAGGCTTTTGTGGCCGCGGAAGATGCCCGCTTTTTTGAACACCGGGGGATCGACTACTGGAGGACCGTGGGGGCAGCTTTCCGCAATATCGAGGCTATGGATGTCGTCCAGGGGGGAAGCACGATCACCCAGCAGATTGCTAAATCCTTCTTTCTCACTCCCGAGCGGAGTTTTACCCGTAAATTGAAGGAGGCCATCCTGGCCCAGCGCATAGAACGTTACCTGACCAAGAACGAAATTCTTTATCTTTACCTGAATCAGATTTACTTAGGGGAAGGGGCCTATGGCGTTGCCGCCGCAGCCAAAACCTATTTTGGAAAATCCCTGCAGAACTTGACTTTGGCAGAGTGCGCCCTTCTCGCCGGGCTGCCGCCGTCTCCGAACAATCTATCCCCCCTGCGCCACCCCAAAAAGGCCCGGGAACGTCAGCTTTATGTCCTCAGCCGGATGGTCGACCGCAAACAGATTACCGACACCCAAGCTAAAGAAGCCCAGGCTGAGGAAATCAGGCTGCGGCCCAAAGGACCCAAGGGGTACAATGATGCCCCCTACGCCGTGGAACAGGTGCGGTTATATGTTGAAGAAAAGTACGGCAAAGACCTTCTTTTTAAAGGAGGGCTGAAGATCTACACTGCGATCAACTCCCGGATGCAGCAGGCCGCTCAAAAAGCCGTAGAGAAAGGGCTGGAGGATTTCGAGGTCCGGGAAGGAAAGGGTAAAGGCCGGAACCAGGTGCAGGGAGCGTTGATTGCTCTTGACCCGCAAACGGGTTATACCCTGGCTATGGTTGGCGGGCGGGATTTTTCCGCCAGCCAGTTCAACCGGGCTACCCAGGCCCGCAGGCAAGCCGGGTCAGCTTTTAAGCCCATCGTTTACGCCGCGGCTCTGGATAAAGGCTTCACCCCGGCAACCATTATTGTCGACGAGCCTTTTTCCTACGTGGACGTTCCCGGGAAGGAGCCCTGGCAGCCGCAGAATTTTGACCGGGAGTTCTGGGGACCCATTACCTTCCGTAAGGCTTTGACTTTCTCCAGGAATGTAGCCACTGTAAAAATTGCCCAATCCATCGGGGTGGACTACCTCATTTACTACGGCAAGAACCTGGGAATCAAATCCAAACTCGAACCCAATCTCTCTCTGGCTCTGGGGTCGGCGAATGTCACCCTGCTTGAGCTGACCAGCGCCTTCGGAGTCTTTGCCGCCCAGGGGTACCGGGCGGAACCCCTTTTGATCACGAAGATCGTAGACAGGGATGGCAACATTTTAGAAGAGATTGAACCTTCGGCCATTGAGGTGATCAGCTCCCAGACGGCTTATTTGATCACTAACTTGATGCAGAGCGTCATTCAGGAAGGAACCGGCCAAAGGGCCAAGGCTTTGGGGCGACCCGCAGCCGGCAAAACGGGAACGACCAATGACACCCGCGATGCCTGGTTTGTCGGTTTCATCCCCCACCTGCTGGTCGCCGGGGCCTGGATGGGTTATGATATTGAGAAGCCGCTGGGGTCTCACGAGACCGGAGCTGTTGCGGCCCTGCCCATCTGGCTTGAATTTATGAAAGAAGCGGTTGCCGAGAAACCGGTCGAAAATTTTTCTGTCCCCGAAGGAATCGTTTTTGTCAAAGTGGACGCTGCCACCGGAGAGCCTGTCCGTCCTGAACTTCCGCCCAAATCAGGCCGGGTCATCTTCGAATGTTTCAAGGATGGAACCGGACCCGCTCCCGCCCCCTAATTTCTCCATCTATCCTTTAACCACTCCCCAGGGACGGAGCCTGGCCACTCTCCGGGAAATGCCGGCGCGGTGGACCACTTCGACGACCTGGCTTACGTCCTTGTAGGCCTCGGGGGCTTCCTCCCCCAAAGTTCCCCTGCTCGCAGCCATGACGAAGATCCCGCGGTCTTCCAGTTCCCGATGGAGCGACCTTCCTTTGCTCGCTTTCTTGGCCTGGGTCCGGCTCTGCCTCCTTCCGGCTCCGTGGCAGGTGCTGCCGAAGGTCTCCTCCATGGCCCTCTCCGTGCCCGCGAGTACGTAGGAGTACCGCCCCATATCCCCGGGGATCAGGACCGGCTGGCCGACCGCGCGGTAGACTTCGGGGAGAGCCAAATGGCCCGGCGGGAAGGCACGGGTTGCTCCTTTGCGGTGGACGCAGACCTCCCGGCGCTCCCCGGCAATGGCATGAAACTCGCGCTTGGCGATGTTGTGGCACACGTCGTAGACCAGATGCAAACCCAAATCTTTCGGGCTCATCTTGAGCACCCGTTCGAAGACCTCGCGGGTCCAGTGCATGAGCATTTGGCGGTTGACCCAGGCGTAATTAGCCGCGCTGGCCATGGCCGAGAAATATTCCTGCCCGGTTGAAGACCGGATCAGGTCGCAAGCCAGCTGCCTGTCCGGAAGTTCCCAACCCAGCTGGCGCACCCGTTCATTCATCTTTTTCAAGAAATCATCGCAAACCTGGTAGCCCAGGCCGCGAGATCCGGAGTGAATGAGAACGGTGACCTGATCCTTAAAGAGTCCAAAGACGCGGGCAACTTCGGCGTCGAACACCTCTTCCACGAAACCGACTTCTAAAAAATGATTTCCTGAACCGAGAGTCCCGAGTTGGGGTCTTCCCCTCTCCAGCGCTCTTTCGCTGACCAACCCCGGGTCCGCCGCTTCCATGGACCCGCCGTCCTCGGTGGCCTCCAAGTCTTCCGGCCAGCCATACCCGTTCTTTATCGCCCAGGCCGACCCCTGTTTAAGGACCTGGCGCAATTCCTGGGTGGAGAGACGCAGGGCTCCCTTGGAACCAACGCCCGAAGGAATGGATTGATAGAGGGCACTCACTAAGTCCTTGATCTTATCCCGCAGATCTTGAGTAGAAAGGTTACTGCGCAGGAGACGGGTGCCGCAATTGATGTCATAACCGACCCCCCCCGGGGAAATAACCCCTTCCTGCCAGTCAAAAGCAGCGACGCCGCCAATCGGGAAACCATAACCCCAATGGATGTCGGGCATGGCCAAAGAATACTTCTGTATACCCGGGAGGTGGGCTACGTTGGCTACCTGTTGCAGGCTTTCATCTTTGTGAATGTCCGCCAGCAGGCGTTCATCCGCATAAATGACTCCATCGACCCGCATCTTCCCGGTCCGGGGGATCCGCCAACGGCAGTCGTCGATTTTTTCCAGACGAATTTTTTCCTGATTCCTCATGGAAGAAACTCCTTTTCTAAAGATCAAAAATGACCTTTCCTTCCCACGCCCCTTCCTTCTCGCGGATGGCCACCTGGTGATAGGTTACAGCCTTGATCTCTGTTTTCCTTTCATGGCGCGAAGGATCAAAGGCTTCTCCCCCCACCGCAGCTTCAAGAGAAGTTTGATCCAGATGGGCAATGGAGAATTCCTTGAAAAGGTAACCCCGGCTCTCAAAGAGAAACAAGAGCTCATTGAGCCAGCGAATCAAAAGTTCTTCCCGATCCCCCGCCTCCACGCGGAGTTTGTAAGAAAAAGTCTTAAGGACTTTATCGAGGTCTGTCAGTAAATCGAAGAGGGCATAGGCCCCGTTGACAAAAACCTCTTCATAAGTCCGCCCAAAAATCCGGATTCCCAGGTCGGCGGTATGGTCAAACGTCTCATATTTCTTCATTCGTTTCAGGATTTTCAATTGGATCAAAACCTTGGAATATATTATAATCCCACCCGGATATTAAGGGGAAACGATTTATTAAGGACCTTAAGAGAAACATCTTTGCCGAATGCCGCCGGCAACCGGAGGAGGGATGATCCGCAATCCGCAATCCGCAATCCCCAATCCACAATCAAGCGTCCCATTTCCCTTGCTCCTGGGAATTTTTTTTACCTCCATTGCCGCTCTGACCTTAGAGATCTCCCTGACCCGCCTGCTCTCGGTGGCCCAGGGATACCATTTGGCCTTTATGGTGGTTAGCATGGCCCTCTTAGGTTATGGAGCCAGCGGCTCTTTTTTGTCTTCCTTCCCTTTCCTTCTTCGCCGGGAATCTTCGAGGACTCTGGAGCTGGCCTCATGGCTTTTCTCCTTGAGCACAATTACCGCTTATCTTCTGAGCAACCTTATCCCCTTCGACTTAGCCCGCCTATCCTGGGACCGCTGGCAGATTCTTTATGTCTTCTTATATTATCTGGCTTTTTCCGTTCCCTTTTTCTTCTCGGGCTTAGCCATCTCTTTGGCCCTGACTCGATGGAATGCTCAACCGGGGAAACTTTATGGCGCGGACTTGACCGGCGCCTCCCTCGGATGTCTCATCGTGTTCGCCCTTTTCCCGATCTTCGGTGGTCCCGGCACCCTGCTCTTCTCCTGCATTTTGAGCGGACTGGCTTCCATCTTTTTCGGATGGGGCCATTCATCCCTGGCCATCATCCGCGGGGCCTGGATCTGTTTCCTTGTTCTCCTCCTTTGCTGGCCCCCTTCTTTTTTAAGCCTGCGCCTTTCTCCCTATAAACCTCTGAGCGCGGCCCTTCTTTTTCCCGGGGCGCGCCTCCTGGAAACTCATTGGAACGCCTTCTCCCGGGTCGATGTTCTCAAGAGCCCGGCGGCACGTACGGCCCCGGGTTTGAGCCTTCATTATTTAGACCCCCTTCCGCCCCAATTGGGCCTGACGGTGGATGCCAACCATCTGAATGCCATCACGCAGGCCCGGGGAGAGCCGGGAGAGAGCGAGGAGCTCCGGTTTATCGATTTCCTTCCTTCCTCTTTCCCGTATCAACTCCTCACGCCCGGGCGGGTTTTAATTTTTGAGCCCGGGGGTGGGCTGGAAGTGCTAACCGCTCTGCGTCATCATACCAAAGAAATCGTGATCGTGGAGGCGAACCCGATCATCGGCGACCTTCTGCAAGGGAACTTTCGGGAATTCTCCGGGGGCCTTTACAACCGCAAAGAAACTAAGTTCGTTCTGGGGGATGGAAGGAGCTTTGTGCGGACCAAACCTCCGCCTTTTGATTTGATCGTCTTCCCCTTAGGGGAAAGCCTGGGGGCTTCAGCCACTGGAATCTCCAGCTTGCAGGAAGACTATCTTTTAACAACCGAAGCTTTTCAGGATTATTGGGGAGCGCTCAAGCCCGGGGGTTTTATTGCGGCAACTCGCTATCTCCTCCCTCCGCCCCGAGGAGAGCTGCGCCTAATAGCGGTCGTCAGCGCGGCCCTGAGACGTTCAGGAAAGTCTCCCGGCGACCACCTCTTGGTTTTCCGCTCCTGGTCCACGATTACTTTACTCATAAAAAAAGAGCCCGTTGTCGTGCAGGAAACCAACGCCCTCAAGTCTTTCTGCCAGCAACTCCGCTTTGACCTGGTCTATTACCCCGGCATGGTGGAAGGGGAGGCCGACGTTTATAACCGCTTCGGGACGCCTCTGTATTTTTCTGGGGTACAAAAGGTCCTCAGCGGCCGGAAAGAATTTTTAGCGGAATACCCTTTTGACCTGAGCCCGGCCACGGATGACCGGCCGTTTTTTCATCACTATTTCAAGTGGACCCATTTAGGGGAAGTCTATCGCCAGGCCGGGGAGAAGTGGCCGATCCTCCTCGAGGGGGGATACTTAGTGCCGGTTGTTTTTTTTCTCGCGCTCGCCCTGAGTTTCTTTTTCATCTTGGCCCCTTTGCTTTTTAGCGCCCGGAAAGAGGCCAAACCAGGCCTTCCGGGCGACCGGCGGTTTTCCTGGCTGCTTTATTTCATCACCCTGGGCCTCGGCTTTATGTTCGTGGAGATCTCCTTGATGCAAAAATTCATTCTCTTTCTCGGGCATCCCGTCTATTCCATCGCCATCGTCCTTTTTTCTTTACTCATCTTCGCGGGAATGGGAAGCCGCCTTTCCACGCGGATGAATCCTATGGCCTGGCGGGGGCTGAGACTCGTTCTCCCCATGATTGCCGGCCTTTTGCTGGTTTATGCTTTTCTTCTTCCCCAGGTTCTTGCTTTTTTCCAGGGATATTCAACCCTTAGCCGCCAGGCTTTAACTGTTCTTTTCATTGGACCGCTTGGGATGTTCATGGGCATGCCCTTTCCCTTGGCCATCCGTTTGTTGGGTTTGCAGGGGCCATCTTTTATCCCGTGGGCCTGGTGCGCCAACGGTTGTGCATCGGTTCTCGGCGCCATTCTTCCAGTGATCATCGCCCTGGCCCTGGGTTTTCAGACCGTATTTTTTCTGGCCGCCCTGCTTTATGCCGTAGGCTTTGGGTTGGTTTGGAAATCCAGTTGAAAAGCGCAATAATTTATGGCAAAGTCAGGACAAACGAGTCAGATCTTCCTCCCTTATAATTTGGGGGGTCAAATTCCAAAGAACGAAAGGAGGGCGTAGGGATGAAGCCACTAAAGGGCGGGGGGAAAACGAAGGCGGCAAAGGTAGCCAAGAAGGTGACCCAAAAGGCTACGGGGTTGAAAAAACAAATGACCGGGAAACGAAAAAGGGGGCAAGGGGAAGGTGAGAAAGCGGCTGCCCAGAAAGATGCCCTGATTCAGAAGCTTAAGGAGGAGCTGGCCCGAAAAGAGAGGTGGGTTAAGGAAAGCCTCCTCGAATTCAAGAACAAGGCGGACGCCAAAATAAAGGAGAAGACGGAAAAGCTGGCCGACCAGAAGGACGTTCTTTTCCAGAAGCTTAAGAACGAATTGGCCGAAAAGGAAAAAATCATCCGGGAGAGCGAAAAAATCCTAAAAGAAACTGCCAGGAATGCCGGGAATGAGATTATTGGGTTAAAGAAAAAGATGGACCAAAGCATCCTCGACCTGAAGAGCAAGGCGGGGGCCGAAATAAAAAAATTAAAAGAAGAGGTGGAAGTCAAAGGGCAGGCTTTGCGCGGTAAGGTTACGGAGATCGAGGAATATCGGAAAGCCGCTGAAGGCAAGATTTTTGAGCTCCAGGCCAAGGTCAAGGAATACGCCGCCAAGTTATTGCCCGGGGAAACCGAACGGACGGGTCTGGTTACTTTCAAAGGAAATCCCCTCACCCTTCTCGGTCCGGAAATGAAGGTAGGAGATAAGGCGCCGGGATTTCAAGTCCTGGATAACTCCTTGCAGCCGAAAGCCCTCGAATCTTTCAAGGGCCAAATCAAGATCATCAGCGCGGTGCCTTCTCTGGATACGCCGGTCTGCAACCTGGAAACGCGGAGGTTCAACGAAGAGGCCGGAAAACTGCCGGACCAGGTCGTCATCCTGACCATCAGCATGGACCTGCCCTTTGCTCAGGCTCGGTGGTGTGCGGCCGCGGGTGTTGAGAAGGTGAAAACATTTTCGGATTATAAAGATCGTTCTTTCGGTCTGGCTTATGGGGTGTTGATCAAGGAGCTGAACCTTCTGGCACGGACGGTTTTTATCGTTGATGAGCAGGATGTGATCCGCTACGTGGAAGTTGTTCCGGAAATCGCCCAGGAACCAGATTATGAAGGGGTATTGAATGCCGTTCGGGCGCTTCTATAACTATTAGAAAAGGGTCAAGGATCTGAGAATTCATGGGGATCCCCAATAATAAAATCAATGAAACCCTCAGGTCCTTGAACCTTCGAACCCTATTATTTGAATTGGAGAACCGAAAAAAAATTTAGGGAATCCAACGGCCAGAGAGGTCTATTCTTTGCTCCCCGCAAGGATCTTTACCCTGCGGCATCCATCTCCATCCCCCAAGCTGCAGGCCTTCTGGAAGTCTGCTTTCGCTTTCTCTATTTGCCCCTTCTTTTCATAAGAATACCCTCGACCGCTGTAGGCAGCGGATTCATTCGCATTGAGGGCCATTGATTTGCTGAAATCTTCTATTGCCTGATCGTACTGGCCATTTTTTCTGTGGGCGAACCCGCGATTGATCAAGGCGGGGACATGATTCGGGTCCAGGGTAAGCAATCGGGTAAAATCTTCGATGGCCTTGGCCGGCTGGCCTTTTTTTGCCAAAGCAACCCCGCGGTTGTTAAAAGCCTCGGTGTCCTTGGGATCTAAGGCAATCACTCTGGAAAAGTCATCAATGGCGTTATCATACCGCCCTTGTTTTTCATAGGCCGTACCCCGATTTCTGTAGGCTCTGGCAGAATTCGGGTTCAGAGCAATCGCGCGGTTGAAGTCTTCGATAGCCTTCCCATATTGGCCTTTTTTCTCATAAGTGATTCCCCGGTTGTTATAGGCATCTGCCTGATTCGGATCGATGGCTATGGCCCGTCCATAGTCTTCGATCGCCTTATCGAAAAGTCCTTTTTTTTCGTAAGCCCCCCCCCGATTGTTGTAGGCATTGATTTCTTTCGGATCTAGGTCAATCGCCCGAGTGAAGTCTTCAATGGCCCGATCATACTCGCCTTTTTCCTCATAGGCGATTCCCCGGTTGTTATAAGCGTCCGCATAATGGGGGTTAATAACAATGGCCCGGGTATAGTCTTCGACGGCTTTATCCGATTGGCCTTTTTTCGCATAGACAGCTCCGCGGTTATTGAAGGCCTCGGTGTACTTCGGGTTGATGGCCATAGCCCGGGTATAGTCTTCGATAGCCTGGTCATATAAGCCCTTGGCCTCATAAGCCCTTCCGCGATTGTTATAGGCATTGGCATCTTCTGGATTGAGCTCAAGTGCTTTGTTAAAGGCCTGGATGGCGGCATCATATTCTTGTCGGTCGAAATGATCCACCCCTTTTATTACCCAGGTTTTCGCCTGAAAAGCCCTCGGCTCATCGACTGCCAAGGCAAGCTCCGGGAAAAGGAAAAGAACCAGAATCAGCAAGATAGAAAGTTTTTTCATCTGTTCCTCCTCTCATCCTTTCCATTCCTTCCGCCCACGCTTTTTGGCAAGGGGGAGCTTTAAATAGCTTACATTCAAATGGCCATAATGTCCATGCCTTTACCCTTGATTCCCTTTTCTTTTCCCCGGGAAGAGAGAAGGCGCAGGGATTGAACAAATAAAAAAAGACCCCGTTATTAAAAAGCGGGGTCTTGGGGCATGGCGAAGGATTTTAACTTTTCATTACCCTGACGGGTATAGCTTAAGGAGGCTATTTATTTTAACCCTTTTCCAGAACTAAGAGAATTTCCTCCATGGCCTTGGCGAGCGTCCGGAATGGCTCTACTGATTGGCGCAGCGCGTCCTCAGCCCGCTTGCGATCGGTGACATCGGTTATGAAGTTTATTATGGCCGGACTCCCTTCCCATTGAATCAAGGCGCTTTTACTTTCCAGCCATTTAATACCGCCATCTTTCCGGACAAATCGCGAAGTAAAGGTATGAGGGGAACCCGTACCTTTTTCCCAGCCGGCATAATTTTCCATTACCCTTTTTCGATCGTCCGGGTGTAAAAGGTCGGTCAAAGATTTCGAGGTTAATTCTTCCCGGGAATAACCCAAAATCTCTAAACCCTTGGGGTTGATAAGGGTTAATTTCTCGCCCGCCGATACCCAGATGCCCAGCGGAGCATTTTCTATCCCGAAGCGGTATTTTTGTTCGGAGATCCTGAGGCGTTCTTCCACCCTTTTTTGTTCGAGGAAACGCCGGGCATCGGCAAGGGTCCCGGCTATTTGATTGCCTACCTTTTCAGAAATTCTCAAATCCCCTTCGGTATAGGAATTCGACTGGGTCGAGAGAAAATTGAGAACCCCGATCACCTGGTTTTTCGAGATCAGGGGAACCAAAATCATCGTTTGAAATCCGGCCTCAAAAAAAGGTAACAGGTCTGGGAACTGGCCAATGATCTCCTCCTGTTTTTCCTTCTGAATCAGCAAGCTCGACCGGGTTCGCATGACCGCTTCCGCACTCGTTCCGACCAGGGGAAGAACTTCCCCTGCCTTGCGGCCGGCTATTTCCTGCCCCGGAAAATAGGACAGGGTGAGGGTATTGTCTTCCGGGTTTATAACCGTGATCGTTACTCGATCAAAGCGGATGAGAGTACATATTTCTTCGGCGAATTCGGAGAAGCGCTCATATACTTCCTCAACATTCAGGGCTGAGTTTATGATTCGCCCGATTTTTTCCATAATCGCGTTTTCTTTAACCAGCTGCTTCTTTGCCTCCTCATTTTTTTGCAGAGCTTCCTGCGCCAGCCTGTGATCGACAACTTCTTTATAGAGTTCCTCTCTGACTTTTTCTACCTCCACGGTGCGCTTGGCTACTTGGGCTTCAACAACCCGGACCTTTTCCTCCATACCCCAAAGCTGCTCTTCCATCCGCTGGCGTTCTGTGGTCTCCTTCTGCAGCTCTTCTTGGAACATCTGCAGCTCGGACGTAAGCTCGGTT
>CAZIDC010000037.1:0-13244 GCA_964537885.1 uncultured Syntrophaceae bacterium
CTGGCTCTGCTTTTTCCAGAAGAAATTCCCGCATGCGCACCCATTTTTCGATGGCTAGGTCAAAGGGATCTTCCCCCCTCCTGTGGCGAAATTCCATTTCTTCCAAATCAAGCAGCCTGACCATCGGGTTTGTCCTCATTCCTCGGCATCATCCCCAAGAAGATGATACCATTCCTCCGCCCATTTTGTATCCATAAAAGCTGAATCTTCTGGAATAGTTCCACCCTTGAATCCTGGAACCCTCGAACCCCTGAACCCTTTTTTATTCTTCCACAACCTTTCGGGAAACCTCAAAAATCACCCTCGTCTCCGGATCGGGACATTGTAACTCGTAAACATCCTCTCTTCCGAAATCTCTGGGGTCTTTCGCCTTGCCCATCATGTACAGGGAATACTGAATGGCCCCTAAAGCCACGGCACAGAGGCTGGTGGTTTCTTTCAAGTTGACCATCGTCCCTTCCATAACGATCCGGTCCCCTTCTTTTACGTGCGCGCACTTGCTGTCTTTGGCTCTGGCAACGACCTTATATTTCGCCATTTTCCCCCCTATTTCCTCGGACCCTCGACCCCTTTTTACGCTACTTCCAAAATCATCTCTATCTCCACGGGAATATTGTTCGGCAGGGACTGCATCCCCACGGCGGAACGGGCGTGTTTCCCCTTGTCCCCAAAGATTTCCACCAGTAAATCAGAGGCCCCATTGATAACCTTGGGCTGGTCTTTGAAATCTTCCGTGCAGTTTACCATCCCTAAGAGTTTGACTACCCGCTTGACTTTATCCAGGTCTCCCAGCGTGGCTTTGGTCGAAGCCAGGCAGTTCAGGGCCACGTTGCGGGCCGTCTTGTAGCCCTCTTCGATGCTCAGCTCCTTTCCGAGCTTCCCGGAGAGGACCGTTTTCCCGTCGTTGTACGGTCCATGCCCTGAGACAAAGAGAAGATTCCCGGCTTTGACCGCCGGCACATAATTGGCCACCGGTTTGGAAGCTTCGGGTAAAAGAATTCCCATGTCTTTCAATTTTTTCTCAACGCTCATCTCCATCTCCCTTCTTTTTGATTCTTTCAGGCTCAGACAAAAATATCCTTTTCTCGCCCGGAAGTCAATAAAGGCATTTTTTATTCGGCCATTGAATTCAGGAAGCCTGTTGACTATGATAGAGATAATCCCTGCCGGATGATCTGGGGAAATATCCTGACGCGACATGGGTTCGTCAGTTAAAGGGGGAGGACCAATGATCGTACAACCTGTCTTGGGAATTTTCGTGTTGATCGGCCTCGCCTGGGCCATGAGCGAAAACAGACGGAAGGTCAGCGGGAAAGGAATCCTTATCGGGCTCCTTGTTCAATTCTTAATAACCTTCCTTATGCTCAAAATTTCCGCCCTCCGGCATGTCTTTGAATTGCTCAACCGGGCGGTCATGGTGCTGGAAGAATCCACGAAAGCAGGAACCTCCTTTGTCTTTGGCTACCTGGGAGGGGGTCCTTTTCCTTTCGTTGAAAAAAACCCGGGATTGGGCTTTATTCTTGGGCTGCAAGCCCTGCCTATCGTTTTGGTCGTAAGCGCTCTTTCATCGATCTTGTTCTACTGGCGAATCCTCCCGGTCATCGTGAAAGCCTTTTCTTGGATTTTGCAGAAAACAATGGCCATTGGCGGCGCGGTGGGGCTGGGGGCAGCGGCCAATGTATTTCTCGGCATGGTGGAGGCCCCGCTTTTCGTCCGCCCCTACCTGAAAGAAATGACCCGGTGCGAGCTCTTTACCACCATGAGCTGCGGCATGGCCGGGATCGCGGGCACGGTCATGGTGTTGTATGCCAGCATCCTCAAGACAATCATCCCCGATGTTCTGGGCCATATTTTAATCGTATCCATCATCAGCGTACCCGCGGCGATCATGATTTCCCAGGTCATGATTCCCGAAACCGGCCAACCTACAGGGGGCAAGTTAGTCCCGCCCCAGCCGGCCATGAGTTCCATGGATGCCATTACCCAGGGGGCCATGGAAGGCTTGAAGCTCTGGCTTAACATCATTTCCATGCTTATCGTGCTGGTTGCTCTCGTCTATCTGGCCAATAAAGTCCTGGGATGTCTGCCCGATCTCTGGAACCAACCCCTTACGCTGCAAAGGCTCCTCGGTTATGTCATGGCGCCCGTTGTCTGGCTGATCGGGATTCCCTGGGCGGAGGCGGAGACGGCCGGAGCCCTGATGGGGACCAAGACGGTTCTCAATGAGTTCATCGCCTTCCTGGACTTAGCCAGGCTCCCGGAAGGCGCCCTTAGCCCCAAAAGCAGATTGATCATGGTCTATGCCCTGTGCGGCTTTGCTAATCTGGGAAGCCTCGGCATCCTAATCGGAGGGATGGGGAGTATGGTTCCGGAAAGAAGGGATGAAATCATCGGCCTCGGCATGAAATCCATTATTTCCGGGACGCTGGCTACTTGCATGACGGGTGCCATTGTCGGCATCATTACCTATTAGTCAGTCTATCATTATGCCGGTTGGCTTGATTGAATGGTTCATTATCATTTTGGCAAGCGAATTCTTCTGGCCCCTGGACATGAGTGAAGCTTTTCCTTTCCCCCTATCCCAATTTTTTCACAGCTTCCGGGGGAAAGGGCGGGGGGAAGGGGAGAAAAAAGGAAATTCCTATACAATTCAATTTTCGGCAAAGGAAAAAGAACGTGGAATACCAAATCGATAAAATGAATCCCAACGACTGGGAGCAAGTGCGCTCAATTTATCTTGAAGGGATAGCCACGGGGCATGCTACCTTCGAGGCCGAACCCCCGGAATGGGGAAAATGGGATTCCAACCATCTTGCGGATCCCCGGCTGGTGGCCCGGACCGGGGGAAAGGTTGCCGGATGGGCAGCCTTGAGCCGGGTTTCCACCCGCCGGGTATATTCCGGAGTCGTTGAAGTCAGTATTTACCTTGGATCTTCCTATCGGGGGCAGGGAATCGGTTCGGCATTGTTGGCGGCCCTTATCAAAGCTTCGGAAGAAATGGGGATATGGACTTTGCAGGCCGGGATCTTCCCTGAAAATACAGTTAGCATAAATTTACATCAGAAGCATGGATTCAGGATCCTTGGCCGGAGAGTGAAAATCGGCAAGATGACTTTTGGAGAACTCCGGGGAACCTGGCGGGATGTCATTCTGATGGAACGGAGAAGTGCCCAAGCCGGGATTGATTAAAAGGGGGGAAAGGATTCAATCCAGGAATTAGGGAAAATGGTAAGGCGGGGAAAAGAGTTGGTTTATTGATCTATTTTAATGTAGCAAGGCTAAAGGATGGAATAAAACAGCAAATAATTTAGAGGGCACAGAGCGGAGGAAATAAAAATTTTCATAACATATTGATATCTAATATTTTCTCCGTGTTCTCTGTGGTTAGATTTTGAAAATACTTTATCACCATCCAAGGAGGAAAAACCATGCAATTCAAAGGAAGCCGCACGGAAAAAAACCTGCTGGCAGCTTTTGCCGGTGAATCGCAGGCCCGGAATCGTTATACCTACTTTGCCAGCGAGGCCAGGAAAGCAGGCTATGAGCAGATCGCCGCTATCTTTTTGGAGACGGCCGATAACGAGAAGGAACACGCCAAGCTCTTCTTCCAATTGTTAAAAGGAGGAGAAACGGAGATCGTCGCTGCTTACCCAGCCGGGGTCATCGGGAACACCGCAACCAATTTGCAGGCTGCGGCCGCCGGGGAAAACCTGGAATGGACGACCCTCTATCAGAATTTTGCCGAGGTGGCCAAAGAGGATGGATTTATCGAAGCTCATCAGACCTTCAGCCAGGTAGCCAAGGTGGAAAAGTTCCACGAAGAGAGGTACCGGGCCTTATTGAAAAATGTCCAGGAAGGAAAGGTCTTCCAAAAGGCTTCGCCGGTAAAGTGGCACTGCCGGAATTGCGGACATGTCTTCGAAGGGAAAGAGGCTCCGGAGAAATGTCCGGTTTGCGCCCATCCCCGGGCTCATTTTGAGGTTTTAGCGGAGAACTATTGAAATAAAACCACCCCTACGCCCTCTTTCGATGAGGAGAACGTCTCAGAAAAGAAAAGAGTTCCCGCTCTTTGGCTTCCATTTTGCGCCGCTCAGCCGGCGAGCTCTCGTGGTCGTATCCCCCGAGATGAAGGATCCCGTGAATCAGCAGGAAGAGAATCTCTTCGCCGGTCTTGCCACCCGCAGCCCGGGCCTCCCGTTCCGCTGTGTCGGCCGAGATGACTACATCCCCTAATAGATGAGGGTTGATCGCGTCCGGGTTGCCGGCCGCCATGGGGAATGAAATGACGTTGGTGGGGCGGTTACGGAGAAAATATTGGCGGTTCAGCCGAGTGATCTCTTCATCATCTACCAGGACGATGCTGACCTCATGCCCCTCGCATCCCAAGGCGTTTAAGATCTTCTTCGCCGCCCTTCTTATCCTCCGGGTGTCGATCGCGACCCGTTTTTGCCGGTTGCTTATGGAGATCCCCATTGTTCCTCTTCTTCCCGGCGCTTTCCTTGCCCACCGGCACCGGATACTCCACCCGGTGGTGGTGGATGCCGGCCAGGATCAGGTTAAAACCCCTGGCGATCTGGTGCAGGTCTTTGAGAGTCAGCTCGCATTCATCTAACTGGCCGTCGGTGAAGACATGATTGATAATCCGCTGGACCAGACCCTGCAAATGGGCCGGAGTAGGCTGGAGGAGAGTCCGGGAGGCTGCTTCCACCGCATCGGCCAGCATCACCAATCCCGCCTCCTTGGTCTGGGGTTTGGGTCCGTGATAACGATAAGCCCCTTCGTCCACCTGCTCGATCTTCAGATTCTCCTGTTCTTTTGCTTTCTGGTAAAAAAAGGAGATCAAATTCGTCCCATGGTGTTGTTGAATGATGTTGTTCACCTTCCGCCCAAGCCGGTATTCCCGGGCTAACTCCAGCCCCTCTTTTACATGCGCGATGAGGATTAAGCTACTCATGCTCGGCGCCAGCTTATCGTGTTTGTTTTCATGCCGCCCCTGGTTCTCCACGAAGTAGAGCGGCTTGTTGATCTTACCGATGTCGTGGTAAAAGGCGCTAACCCTGGCGAGGAGGGGATTGGCATTGACCGAACGGGCGGCCGTCTCGGCCAAGATGCTGACGATAACGCTGTGATGGTACGTTCCCGGGGCTTCCAGGATCATCTTCTTGAGCAAAGGATGGTTCAGGTTGGCCAGTTCGAGGAGCTTGATATTCGTGGTATACCCGAACAGTCCCTCCAGCATCGGAAGGACTCCCAGAACCACAGTCGCGGCCACGACGCCTCCTAAAAGTCCGAAAAGCAGATTGAATCCCATTTCGGGTCCGATCCCTTTGGGGATAATCAGGGTCTGGCAGAGGATCGTCAAAATATTCACCAGGCCAACTTTGGCCCCCGCCTTCACCAAGATGGTCCGCTCCTCGCAGAAGGCTACGCTGTGAGCTCCCACTACGCTGCCGATGAAAAAGTACACCGAGAAAAAGAAGCTATTATCCATCAGCCAGCCGGCAAACATGCTGGCCACTAAAGAAAAGACCAGGGCCGTTTCGGAGTTGAGTACGATCCTGACCAGCATGGCCCCGGCAGCAATCCCGATTCCATAAACATAGGAAGAAGAGGGAATTTCCGGCAGCACCTGCGCAATAAGCGGGAAAACCGCCAGGCTTACCTTGGTTGTCCCGAGCATGGCCACCAAGAGAAGGGTGAGAAATAAAAGATCTTTGTCGTCGGGTGAAAACTTGCGGATGTTGGCGGTGGCGAATTCAAAAAGAATAGCCAATAGAAGGATTACCAGCAGGCTCGTCCCCAGGGCTTGGGCCGGGAGAAGCAGACCCACGGCCAAAGCTAAAAGGAGCAGCAAGCCGAATCGCTTCCAGGGAAACTTGCGAAAGTTCCACCACGGACCGGTGGGTACGGGAATGGTTGGGCGTCCCCCTGGGGTAAAAATCCTAAAAAAAGATTTTTTTTTACGGTACCCGCCGTTTCCGGTTAACCTAACCTTCATGATTTTCCTCTCGGGACCTCCAAGGGCGCTAATCCTTTTCCTGTCCGGCAGACGTCCTTTTTCGCGGCTGCCCATTATAGGCCCGAATAATCTCCTGCACTAAGGGATGGCGCACCACGTCCACCTCTGTAAAATAGCTGAAATGAATCCCTTCGATCCCGGTAAGGATTTCCCTGGCCTCGACCAACCCAGAAGTTTTGCCCGCTGGCAGATCGGTCTGGGTAATATCACCCGTAATCACCGCTTTGGAACTGAACCCCAGGCGAGTCAGGAACATTTTCATTTGCTCGGAAGTCGTGTTTTGGGCCTCATCCAGGATCACGAATGAATCGTTCAGCGTCCGGCCCCTCATAAAAGCCAGGGGAGCCACCTCGATCACGCCTTTTTCCAGGAGGCGGGAAGTGGTCTCGAAGTCCATCATATCATGCAAGGCATCATAGAGCGGCCGTAAATAGGGGTTGACTTTTTCAAGGAGATCCCCAGGGAGAAACCCCAGCCTTTCGCCGGCCTCCACCGCGGGGCGGGTCAGGATGATACGATGTACTTCTTTTTTGGTTAAGGAGGCCACTCCCATGGCCATGGCCAAGTAAGTTTTCCCCGTTCCCGCCGGTCCAATGCTGAAGACGATGTCATACGAGCGAATGGCATCGATATAAAGCTTCTGGGCCAGACTCTTGGGGGTAATCAGGCGGCGCTTCGAAGAAACATAAACCGTATCCAGGAAAATATCCTTCAATTTGGCCTGGTGGTCTCCCGCCAGGATGCGGATGGCCGAGAGAATGTCATTGGGATAGACCGGATGGCCCCGGCGTATGATCTCATATAGTTCGGAAAGGAGTTTCTCGCTAAGCTTGACGGCGGTGGGTTCACCGGAAATATCCAGAGTATTCCCCCGGGCATGAATCCTGACCCCGGCCTTCTTTTCGATGAGTTTCAGGTGGTCATCGTTCTCGCCGAAGAGAAGTTTGGCACTGGCTGGATCCTCAAAATGAACCCGGATGCCCGGAGCGTCCTCAATTCTGGCTTTCAAGCCTGCTTGCTCTCCGACGGCCCCACCAGAAGGTCCAAAGAAGGCCTGATCGGCTGGCCTTCTATATCCGATGCAGCCCAACAAATAAATATTCCCCTAAGAAAAACGCCCTTCTTTTGCGAAGGGCCCTCTTTCGTCTGCGCCATTTTTGTCAAAACTCTTTTCGGCTATTGTTTAACTTATTGATAATACCATAAAAATTCCCTGCAAGCAATAATTTTCCTTGAAACCTCCCCCGGGCTGACCTAACATGAATAGGAATAAAATTTCTTCAATACGGAGACGGCCAGGAATAAATTCAATAGGACGCAGCGTCTAAAAAGGATTTTCCTATGCATTGTACCCCCCCCGAAGGGAAAAGAAGCATGAACGATCTGCTGATGATAATGGCCAAGCTCCGAAGCCCTTCCGGCTGCCCCTGGGATCGAGAGCAGACCGAAAACAGTCTTAAAAAATTCTTAATCGAAGAAGCTTATGAAGTGCTCGAAGCCATTGAGGCCGGAACCCCCAAGGAACTGCAAGAAGAATTGGGCGACCTCCTTCTCCAGATCATCTTTATCTCCCGGATTACCGAAGAAAAAGGACAGTTTGATTTTTTCGATGTCGTCCACACTCTTGCCGAAAAACTGGTCCGGCGGCATCCTCACGTCTTCCCCCCTGCGCACCGGCCTCGGGTTAAGGTGCAAGACGCCAGCCAGGTCATCCGGGTTTGGGGAACGGTGAAGGAAGCGGAGGGAAAGTACGCCGGCCGAAATTCACTCCTGGCCGGTCTGCCCCTTGCTTTGCCCGCCCTGGAGCGGGCGCGACGTCTTTCCGAACGGGTATCCCGTGTCGGTTTTGACTGGCCGAACATTCAGGAAGTCTGGAAAAAGATATTGGAGGAGTTGGGTGAACTAAAAACTGCTGATAAAGAATCTTCCGCCGGGGCCATTGAGGGAGAATTCGGCGACCTTCTCTTTACCCTTGTAAATTGGGGACGTTTTAAGGGCCTATCCGCAGAAGAGGCCCTGCGCAAGGCCAATCGCCGGTTTGCGCAGCGTTTCCGTTGGGTTGAAAGAGGGCTTCGCCGCAAAGGAAAGAAACCCGAAGACTCAACATTGGAAGAAATGGACCGTTTGTGGGAAGAAGCCAAAAAGACCGTGAGGGGTGAGTTGGGAGTAGTAAGTTGCCTGAAAAAAAAGAAATAGAAAAAGTTTCTCACCCCTCCCCCCTCACAACTCACTACTCACTACTTATATGGAACCGGCCCATAGCCTCCTCGGGTCCTTCAAGGAGCAGCGTTTCTACAGCCTCCGCGCCCCGGTGGATGGCTTCCTTAAATTTTTTTCTTTCTTCCTCCGTTAGGGGTTCCAGCACGTAATCCGCCGGGTCTTGGTTGGGATCGATCGGTCTGCCGATTCCCACCTTCACCCGAATAAATCCATCGTTCCCCAGGGCTTCGATGATGGACTTTACCCCCTGATGCCCCCCATGGCCACCCCGGAGCCGAACGCGGATTTTTCCCCAAGGCAGGTCCAGGTCATCATGCACAACGACAACATCTTCAGGCCGGATTTTAAAAAAACGGAGAAGCCGCGATACGGCTTCTCCGGAAAGATTCATATACGTCTGAGGCTTGGCGAGGATAACTTCTTGGTTACCCATTCTTCCCCGCCCATACACGGAATTCAGGCCCTTCCGTGAAAGAACGATTCCCTGTTGCCCGGCCAGATGCTCGATGAGCCAGAAGCCCATGTTGTGACGTGTCCAGCGATAAATCCGCCCGGGATTCCCCAGGCCGACGATGAGCTTCACCCCACCTCCTCCGGAATGGATTATCCTTTAACCTCCTTAGCCTCTTTAGCCTCCTCAGCTTCCTCCTTCTTTTCGCCAATCCGTTCGGGCTGGGCAATCTCCCGTTCCCCCTCGGGAGCAGCCACGATCTCCTCAAACTTCGCCTCGGAGATGGGCGGAGTGACGCTGGCCACTGTGAAATTGGTTTCAGCCATAATTTCAAACCGTTCGGTAACGGTAAGATCCTTTACATGTAAGGAGTCCCCGATCTTCAAAGCGCTGACATCCACTTCGATGAACTCCGGAATATAGGAAGGGAGGCACCGCACGCGTACTTCCCGGCGGGGTTGCTCTAAAATCCCCCCGGTTTTTACCCCTTCGGCTTTTCCCGTTAAATGGATGGGAACCTCGACCTCAATTTTTTCATCCATGGCTATGGCATAAAAGTCCGCATGGAGGTAATTTCTCTGGGTGGGGTGAACCTGGAGTTCTTTGAGCATAACCACCTTGTTCCCAATCTTTTCGCTCCCTTCCCCGCTAATTTTCAGCCCAATCAACGTATTTTCGCGGGCCCCGCTGGTCAATATCCTTTTTAAATCTCCCGGGTTGAGAGCTAAGGAATAAGTTCCCATGGATCGCCCGTAGAGAATGGCCGGAATCTTTCCTTCCCGCCGGAGGCGGGAAGCAGCGCCCTTTCCTTTTCCTGTCCTTAAAAAAACTTCTAACTCTCTCTGTTCCATAAAACCTCCCTTAAACGAATAAAGAGCTCACTGAATCGTTGAAGTGAATTCTCTTGATGGCTTCCGCTAAAATATGCGCAACGGATAAAACTTTAAATTTGGGGTTGCAGATTGCCTCCGGCTTGAGGGGGATCGTATTGGTAACGGCAATCTCTTCGATGATCGATTCGCTCAATCGTTTCACGGCCGGCCCCGACAGCACGGGATGGGTACAACAGGCAACGACATTGGCCGCACCATTGGTAGCCAAGGCCGTTGCGGCTTCGACGAGGGTCCCCGCTGTGTCGACGATGTCGTCAAGGATGATGGCCTGGAGACCTTTGACCTCCCCGATGATTGTCATGAATTTGGCAACGTTGGGACTCTCCCGCCGTTTGTCGATGATCGCCAGGCCGGCTTTCAACCGCTTGCCGAAGGCCCGCGCCCGCTCAACACCCCCGGCATCCGGGGAAACGATCACTACTTTGTCCTTGAAGCGGGAGCGAATATGTTCCAGCAAAACCGGCGCGGCAAAAAGATGGTCCACGGGAATGTTAAAAAAACCCTGAATCTGGCCGGCATGAAGGTCCACGGTCAGAACCCGGTGGGCTCCGGCAGCCGTGATCAGGTCAGCCACCAGCTTGGCCGTGATCGGAGCCCTGGGCGATACCTTCCGGTCCTGCCGGGCATACCCATAATAAGGCAAAACGGCCGTAATGCGGTTGGAGGAAGCTCTTTTTAAGGCGTCAATCATGATCAAGAGTTCCATCAAATTGACGTTTCCCGGAGTGCAGGTCGATTGAACAACGAAAACATCCATACCCCGTACACTCTCGTCGATGTCCACCTGGATCTCTCCATCGCTGAAATTCCGCACATTCGCCAGACCCAGGGATATGTTCAGCGCTGCGCAGATCTCTTTGGCCAATGGAATGTTGGAATTCCCCGAAAAGATCCTCATGTGGTCCACGTTTGACCTCCTCTCCTGCAAGAGACACCATTTTTTCTGGCTGGGGCGGGAGGATTCGAACCTCCGAATGCGGGTTCCAAAGACCCGTGTCTTACCGCTTGACGACGCCCCAGTGTTTAACTGCTGCGTTAGGCGTAAATCGCAAGTCGTAAGGGGTAACGCCTCACGCCTTGCGCCTTGCGCCTTACGACTTTGTCATATTCCCCGGCAGAGGATTGTTTTCCATCCCGGGGGTAAAGGGATTATTTTCTCCGTTTGCTCCGCTTCCTTCTGGCCGGGGAAAAGCCCGAAGACTACCGGCCCGCTTCCGGTCATCAGGGCCCCTTGAGCTCCTCCGGCCCGTAACGCTTCCTTCATCTGCCCGATCTCTGGGTAATTGGCCAAAGCGGCCAATTCCAGGTCGTTCTTCAAAACCGGCAAGATCTCCGTGAACCGCGTATAGGATTCCCTGATCCTCAGCGGATCCGTTTTCCCCCCCGCCAGCCGGTCGTAAGCTTCATAGGCCCAGGCCGTTGAAATGCGCCAAGGGGGAACCAACAGCAGGAACCAGAGCGGTTCGGGAAGGGTTACCGGCGTCAATTTCTCTCCCATTCCCCTGGCCAGGGCCGGCTTTTGAAAGATAAAAAACGGAACATCGGCTCCGAGCTTGGCCCCGATGGCCATTAACCGGTCTTTCTCCCAGCCCACCTTTAGCAGATCATTCAGCTCCAGCAAGACGGAAGCCGCATTGCTACTTCCGCCCCCCAGCCCGGCACCCACCGGGATTCTTTTCATCAACCGAATCTCCAGATCTCCCCGCAGTCCGGCTTCCGCGCCAAAGATCCGGGCTGCCCGGCATGCTAAATTTTCCGTCCCCCCCGGGATTTCTTCTCCTTCGACCGTAAGCCTGATCCCGCTCCCCCCGGGAATGATCTCCCCTTCATCAAAAAGGTCCACCCTGTGCATCAATGTTTGAATTTCATGATACCCATCTGGCCGCCTGCCCAGGATCTCTAAATGCAGGTTGACTTTTGCCGGCGATAGGAACTTCATCCTTCCTTTGCACTGCGAATCGTAAGGTATATATTGCGCTCCCCTCTTTTGACAAGAAGGCGAACGATCTCTCCTTTTTTTAACTTGGCGATGGCCTCCCGGTAATCGCTAATCTTCCCGATTATATGGCCATTCACTTCGCGGATTACATCTCCTCGTTGAACCCCCGCCTCGTCCGCCGGGCTCCCCGATTCTACCTGACTCACTATTACTCCCCCGGCTTCACTGAGCCGCAGTTGGCGCGCAATTTCCGGGGTAATTTCTTGAACACTCATTCCCAGCTCGAGTTTGGCTTTCTCCGGGGCTACAGTTGGGGGCTCATCTTTCAGCTCTCCCACCTTTAGCTTCAAGGTTAAAGGATTACCGCCCCGGATGATCTCCACCTCGACTTCTTGGCCTACGGGTGTTGCAGCTACGATCCGGGGTAGTTCGTTCATCTCATCGATGTTCTTTCCGTTGAATTTAACGATCACATCCCCCCGGCGAATTCCGCCGGCTTCGGCGACGCTTCCCGGGATCACATCGGCTACCAGCGCTCCTTTATTCTCTTGCAAGCCGAAAGATTTCGCCAGGTCCGGCGTAAGTTTCTGGACGTAGACCCCGATGCCCCCGCGGCTAACCTTCCCCTTTTTTTTCAACTGCGGGATAATCTCTTTGGCCACGTTGATGGGGATGGCAAACCCAATTCCCTGGCCGGTGGCCACAATGGCCGTATTGATTCCCACGACCTCCCCTTGCACGTTGAATAAAGGCCCCCCGCTGTTGCCGGGATTGATCGAGGCGTCAGTCTGGATAAAATCATCATAAGGGCCTGACCCGATCACCCTCCCTTTGGCGCTGACGATCCCCACGGTCACGGTATGCGAGAGCCCAAATGGATTCCCGATCGCCATGACCCATTCTCCGATCTCTAATTTATCCGAATCTCCCAATTCTTCGACCGGCAAATCACTCCATGATTTTATTTTAATCAGGGCCAAATCGGTCTTATGATCCCGGCCGATGACCTCGGCCGCAAATTCTTTATCCGTGGAAAGGCGCACCCGAATCTCACTGGCTCCTTCGATCACGTGGTTATTCGTGATGATATGTCCCTCCCGGTCGATGATGAAGCCCGAGCCCAGAGACCGCTGGACATAATCCCTTTGGGGAGTTTCCCCGAAAAATCGTTCAAAAAATTCTTCGCCGAAAAAATTACGAAAGGGGTCCTTCTCCCGGGAGGGGGGAGAAAAATGCTTGAACACCCTTCCTCCTCCTTTGACGACTTTTGTTGTGCTGATATTCACCACTCCCGGTTTGACTCGTTTGGCCAGTTCCACAAAACTGGGCGCGGCCGAAGAGGGAGTGGCGGCAACGCTTAGTTTCTTCCCTCCGACCAGGTCCACGTTCCTGGATAGCGACCGCAGACCTACCCCGGAAGCGATCATCATCCCCCCGATCAGGGCGATGATGGCCACAATGACCAACACGCCGGTCCCAAAATACCTTTGCTTCGGCCCGAGCCGTTCATTCCCCAAAGTCATACTGGACCTCCGATTGTAATCCCCGGTTAACACCCAATAACCAGTTTATCATATATAGAGCCCCCGAATGCCTATCTGCCATTGGTCATTCGTCTTCCCTCATACTTCTAACCTCTCACCTTTTCCATCTTACCCCTTACGCCCTCCGCCTTGCGATTCAAATCAGGACTTCACTTCCCGCACGTAGCGCCAGCGAAGG
>CAZIDC010000038.1:0-13098 GCA_964537885.1 uncultured Syntrophaceae bacterium
GGGGGGGACAAATGTGGTAGTTATTATGCGTCGGGTTTAAAAGAGATTAATTTTCGTAAAGACCAAACTTTATCTTGGAATAATCGAATTTTCTTGCCAGACAGGAATCAACGCGTGGGTTCCCCTTTAAATGTTGCCCAATTGAAGAAAAGATTTTTTTTAGTGCAGGTGAAGAGAATTTCGCTTTCAATTAACTTCCATGAAATTCTTTTCTTAAGCCCCAAAATTAGAGAGAATTGTCCACCTTGTTTAAAGCCCGAATGCAAATAAGTCGATAAAAAAGCAAAAAAATGCGATAAGAATGTTAAAATGAATATTCAAACTATTGTTGCACTATTCGCATCAATAACTTACCTTTTAATCGGAAGTTTTGTATATTTTAGAAATAGTTCCCGCCCTTTAAACCGACACTTTTCCTTAATGCTTCTTTGTGTATCTATCTGGCAAATCCAAATTGCTGGGATTCGTGGTGCTCCTAATGTAGAATTCGCAGACCTGTGGGGGAGTATTTTCAGGATTGGGCTTCTCCTTATTCCTCCCACGTTCTTGCATTTTTCAATAGTTTTTACCTCACCTATGGGAATTCAGCAACGAGAAAGATCCTTCCTCTTTTTCTTTTATGCGACCTCTTTTCTTCTAGCAATACTTAGCTTAACAGATTATGTAATAGGAACTGAATACTTTACAAGGGAGGTAAAAAAATATTCCTGGGGTTACAGCATTCAAAGCGGCCCGTTATATCCAATTTTTATTGTAGAATTCAACCTTTGCATTCTTATATCCTTTATTTATCTAATAAGAGGATATATTAACGCTAATGATTATCTTAGGCAAAGATTAAAGTATTTTTTTATTGCTCTCATTGTAAGTTTTATTCTGGGAAGTACGAATTTTTTCCCTATGTTCGGACTGGGAATTTATCCCGTGACCAGTATTGTAATAACAGTCGGCCTCTTTTTTGCGGCTTATTCTGTTGCTCAACATCGTCTAATGGATGTAAGCGTTTTCATGGCAAAAGGGTTAGGATATCTTATATCATTATCCGTTTTGGCAGCTCCTGCGGCTCTAGTCATCATCTATCTCGAGTACGTTTTTTTCCAAAAAGCTAATTTCCTCTTTTCTTTATTACTTATCCTCATTGGATCTGCCACTGCCATCTATTTTAATACGATTAAAGAGCGTGTGAATCGCGCGATGCACCAAATCATCGTGAGGGATAAATACTTCTATCACCAGATTTTGGAAGAGTTCAGCCGCCGTCTGGTGACTATCGTAGAGTTGAATCGCCTCCTTCATATGCTTGCTGAAACGGTCGAACGCAGTATGGGTGTGAAACACATTTCCGTTTTTCTTTACAACTCGGAAAAAGAAATCTTCAACCCAGCCTTAGTTCAAAACTCGCGAGATGCTACAATTTCAAATATTGCCTTTAAAATAGGCGACCCATGGGTAAAATGGCTGAAGGAAAAGAAAGAAGCCATCCTGCGGGCTGAAATGGAAAATTTTCCCAAGAGTCGAGAAAGAGATGAGCTTTTAAGGGTAATGGGGGAGTTGCAGGTAGAGGTTTGCCTTCCATTGATCTACACGGATAGATTGATTGGATTCATCAACCTGGGACATAAATCAGAAGAAGAGATGTATTATCGGGAGGACCTTAATCTTCTGAATACCCTGGCCAACCAGGTGGCCATTGCCATTGAAAATGCCAACCTTTATGAGAATCTGAAAAAATCTCAAAATATTTTGCGCCGTTCAGATCGTCTGGCTTCTTTGGGGACATTGATTGCCAGCTTGGCTCACGAAATTCGCAACCCCTTGGTCTCGATCAAGACTTTCACTCAACTTCTTCCGGAACGCCTGGATGATGAGGAATTTAGGAATTATTTTATTAAGATTGCCTCCGGGGAAATTGACCGGCTTACTTCTTTGATCAGCGAGCTTTTGGGATTTGCCAAGCCATCGGAACCCAATCTGAAAGGAGAGGATGTCAATGCGATCATTGATAAAATGATCGTTTTGGTTTCCACTGAAGCCCGCAAAAAGAACATCACTCTTAACAAGAATTATGGCACCGACCTTCCTTTGGTTATGGTTGATGCGGAGCAAATCAAGCAAGTGCTGCTAAACATCTTGTTGAACGCTATCCAGGCAATCCCGGGAGCAGGGGGTATCTGGATCGAAACCCGGGTTGTGCAAATTCCCCATGAGGAAGTCTTAAAAAAGTACGTTCAAATCGAAATTCGGGATTCCGGAATTGGAATTCCCAAAGAAAATATCGACCACGTCTTCGACCCTTTCTTTACTACCCGCCAGGATGGCAGCGGCCTCGGCTTGTCCATCAGCCACCAAATCATCAATGAGCACGGAGGATTTATCGACTTGGAGAGTGAGGTTGGGAAGGGTACGAGTTTCCGCATCCACCTCCCTCTAAATATTGGAGGGAAGGGTGTCTCAGGCAGGTAGAGGTCGGAAGCGGAAGGTGTTAGTGGTTGATCCATCTTCCAGCGTACGGGTATCGATCTGGATGATGCTGAGGGATGAGTATGAGGTAGTGACATTGGGTGAATTGGAGGGGGCGTTGGGGGTAGCGGAGCGGGAGGAGGTGGATGTTCTTTTGTTGGGGGTGGACCTCCCGTTTTTTTTCTATGGATCGTTTTTTAAGGCATTGCGGAAGACTCAGCCGCGGTTGCCTCTTTTATTGCTTTTGGGGGAGAAGGCTGCATGGGGGAAGGGGGTTGATATTTCTTGCAGTGATTGGTTGAGCAAGCCTTTTTCGGTTCAGGGGTTGCGGGAGAAGGTTGATGGTTTAGTGGTTAAGAGGGAGTGGTTGGAGAGGAGTGGTGGGGTAGTTCTTTCTGTGGAGGAGAGGGTAAAGAGTTGGTTATATTCATTGCGGGTGAGTGGGGAGGTGAGGGAGAGGGTCATCAAGGTATCGTCGTTGATGCTTCCGGTGATGGTTGTTGGGGAGGAGGGGACGGGGCGAGGGTTTGTGGCCAAGGGGGTGCATTATTTAGGTGTTTGGAGGGACCGGCCGTTTTTGCGTTTTTTTTGTCGGGGTTTAACGGTAGATGGTTTTGTGGAGAAGGTCATGAGGTGGGGTAGGGGTAGCGGTGGGGTAGGCGGTAGGGTTGGGTTGACGGTGTATTTAGAGGGTTTGGAGGGTTTAGGGTGGGAGATGCAGGGTTTGATAAAGGATTTGGTGGAGGAGCAGAGGGTTAGTTGGCCTGGGGTGGAGGGGATGGATTTGGAGCTGCGGGTGATCAGTTCGTGTGGTTGTTCTTTGGTTCGGGAAGTAAGTGAGGGGAGATTTCGTGGGGATTTATTTCAGGTATTAGGGGTATTGCCGGTGGAGTTGAGGGCATTGCGGGAGAGGCGGGAGGATATACCGGGGATAGTGCGGGAGGTATTAGAGGAGAGGGGTTTGAGGAAGAAGGTATCGGTGGAGGCGATGGGGTTATTGCAGGATTATTGTTGGCCTGGGAATTTGCGGGAGTTGGAGAGTGTGGTGTTGCGGTCGGCGGTGATGAAGGAAGGGGAGGTATTGGGGGCGGAGGATTTGGATTTTGGTTTTGGGGTGTGGGGGGAGAGGGGCGAGACAAGCGGGAGAGGGGGGAGGCAAGGGGAAGAGGGGAGAGAGGGGAGAGAGGGGAGGTGGGAATTAGAGAGGGGTTAGAGGAGAGGGGGGTAGTGTTGGATCGTGCGATATCGGCGTTGGCGCATGAGATTAAGAATCCGTTGGTAGCGATAAGTACGTTTGCGCATTTATTGCCGGAGAAGTATGAGGATGAGGAGTTTCGGGGGCAGTTTTCGCGTTTGGTGAGTGCGGAGGTGAGGCGGGTCAATGGGGTATTGGAGAGGTTGTTGGAGTATGGGCAGTTTTTGGAGCCGCGGTTGGTGGGGAATGATTTGAGGGGAGCGGTTGAGGGGGTATTGAGTGGGAAGTGGAAGGAGTTGGAGGGGATAGGGTTGGAGGTGGTGAATGAGATAGGGTTTGGGTTGCCGATGGTATTATTTGATGGGGATCAGTTGGGGTTTGTGTTGCGGAACGTGTTGGGGGAGGCGGCCGGTGGATTTGGGGGAAAGAGGTTGTGGTTGGTGGGAGAGGTGGTTGAGGTTGGGGGATGGGGGAGGGTGGTGGAGTTAAGGGTTTGGTATGAAGGAGGGGAGGGGGTATTGAGGGGATTGCAGAGGTCGGTATGGCCGGAGGGGAGTCTTGGGTTTGAGGATTGGGGTTTGGCGCTGGAGTTGGTGCGGAAGGTGATGGGGAGGAATCGCGGGGAGATGCGGATGAACCAGGAAGAGAGCGGAGAAACGATGATGACCCTTAGTTTTTCTATCGCCGGATGAATAATAAATCGCCGCAGTAAAGGAAAGCCATGCGCAAAATACTGGTTGTCGATGATGAAGCGAGTGTTCGAGATTCGCTCCGCATGATCTTTAAGAGGGATTATCAGGTAATCATGGCCGCCGGCGCTGACGAGGCAGTGGAGAAAGTGCGCAATGAGGAACCAGACCTGGTCTTTCTGGACATTATCTTGCCGGAAAAGAATGGCCTGGAGGCGTTAAAAGAAATCCGGCAAATGCAATCCATGACCCCCGTCGTCATGGTCACGGCCACCAAAACTGTGAAAACGGCCGTGGAAGCGATGAAATTGGGCGCCCATGATTACATCACCAAGCCGTTTGACGTGGAGGAGCTAAAGCTGGTCGCCAAAAAAGCTCTGGAGAACCGGGACCTAAGGATCGAGAACCGACGGCTTCAGGGGGAGGTGGAAGACCGGTACCACTTTGATAATATCATCGGTAAATCCAAAGAAATGCGGGAAATTTATACCACCATCCGACAGATCGCCGAGAAAAATTCAACGGTATTGATTCACGGGGAGAGCGGAACGGGGAAAGAGCTGGTTGCCCGGGCGATCCACTACAACAGCCCGCGCAAGAATAAGCCGTTTGTCGCCGTCAATTGCGCAGCCATTCCCGAGACTTTGATCGAGAGCGAATTATTCGGACACGAAAAGGGTGCTTTTACCGACGCCCAGAGCCGGCGGATCGGGCATTTTGAGCTGGCCCATCAGGGCACTCTTTTTCTGGATGAAATATCCGAGTTGAGCCTTCCCACCCAAGCTAAGATTCTCAGATCCTTACAAGAGAGGGAATTTGTTCGCGTGGGAGGGGGAACGATAATTAAAGTGGATGTACGTCTGGTCTCCGCCACCAATAAAAACCTGGAAGAAATGATGGCCAGGGGGGCCTTCCGTTCAGACCTGTATTACCGAATCAACGTTGTTCCTTTGACTATTCCTCCCTTGCGGAATCGGAAAGAAGACATTCTTCTTTTGGTGCAGCACTTTTTGGACAAACACGTAGGGCTGAGCAAGAAGAGGATATCTCCCGAAGCCATGGATATTTTAATTGCCTATGACTGGCCGGGAAATGTACGCGAGTTGGAAAATATAATCGAGAGAATCGTGGTGCTTTCCACTTCGGAGGTGATAAGCCCCAAAGAGCTTCCAGCCAACATGCGGACTGATTCCCGGGTCGAAATGATCAAAAGAGGGGTTTTAGATGGCCGAATCTCTTTTGAAGATGCCGAGAGAGATTTTGAAAAAGATATCATCCTGGAAGCGCTGAAAAAGAGTAATTATGTTCAAACCAAGGCTGCCGAACTCCTGGGCATTAGTCGGCGGATCCTGAAATACAAGATGGACAAATACGGAATAGAGGGACCCCTGGAAGAGTGATCCTTGGTTTGGTTTTAGCCCCGCTGTATTCTCCACAGGAATGCCTCCTTTCCAGTTGCTGAGCCTTCGCGAAAACTCCGTTGGGAGAAAAAACGGGTATGATAGAACCTCTGGTTATTTCCGCCAGCCGAAGGACTGACCTTGTGGACTGTTACCCGGAGATGCTCGCCGCCCGCCTCCGGGAGTTTCCTGCCGGAGGCGTGCACTCGGTGGTAATCTGGACCAAGAATCCGAAGAACATGATCGAGAAAGGACCGTTGCGGGAAATTCTCGCGAGCTACCGGCAGATATTCGTTCACCTCACAATAACGGGTATGGGTGGGGGCGAGTTTGAACCGATGATCCCGCCATGGATTGAAATTGTGAAGATGATCGAACCATTGGTTGAACTCGCTGGCGGCCCCCAGCGTGTTTCCTGGAGATTTGATCCCATCCTGCAAGCGGAAGGCCATGGAAAGGTTTATAGCAACCTTGATATGTTTCCCCGGCTGGCAGAAGCCGTTGCCCCCTGCGGCATCAAAAGCTGCCGGGTGAGTTGGGTATCGCCCTATAAAAAAGTTATCACCCGTTTGGCCAGAAGGGGGTGGCGATTGGTGGTGAGCACTCGGGAAGAGAAGAAAACCCAGGGCGGGGAATTGAACAGAGCGGCCCGGAAATATGGAATGGAAATTTATTTTTGTTCCATGGAAGGCTTTCCAGTATCGAGCTGTATTGACGGCGCCCTCTTGAGTCAAATCCATCCCGATGGACTGGAATGTTCAAAGGAAAAAGCTAAAGGCCAAAGGCTGCTTTGCGGCTGCACCCACAGCCTGGATATCGGATGGTACTCGCTTCGCTGCCGGAATGGGTGCGTTTATTGCTATGCCCTGCCATGATAAAGACAGAAGTCCAGGGATCAAGAGGCCAAGGGAAATTAAACAAAAGCAGAACTCCCATGAAGGGAAAAGGCAGATCTTCATTAAAGTGGCTGGGGTGGACGGGACTCAGCATTATCGGGATCTCGGAAGGATTGCTCTTTTCCGGAGTGCCTTTTGTACTTATTTATTTTACCCCTTTGGTCTGGACAGGATACATCTTTTTTGTTGATAGCCTGGTTTACCGAAACAAAGGGACATCCCTGATCTTCAATCGGCCAGCAGAGTTCGCCCTCATGCTCCCCCTTTCCGTAGGATTTTGGCTGGTCTTTGAATTCTACAATCTTTATATCAAAAACTGGCATTACGTCGGTCTCCCAGAAGATCTTTTTCTACGGTGGATAGGTTATGCCTGGGCCTTTGCCACCATCTGGCCGGCGATTCTTGAAACCGCGGAAGCCTTGGAAAACCTGGACTTTATTGGGCAACAGAAAAGTAAACCGCTGCCAATCAGCGATAGATTATTAATGGGTTCGTTAGGATTTGGTTCTTTTTGTTTAATGCTTCCTTTAGTGGTTTCGGAAGCCTTGGCTCAATATTTAGCGGCGCCCCTATGGCTTGGTTTTATCTTCTTCTTGGAACCTCTGAATTATTGGCTGAAAGGGAAGTCGCTATTGCGCGATTGGGAAAGAGGAAACCCGCAGGTTCTTTACACCCTGCTTATTTCCGGGTTCATTTGCGGCGGGCTTTGGGAATTCTGGAATTATTGGGCCGGAGCCAAATGGCATTACACAGTACCCATTCTCGGTGATGTGAAAATTTTCGAAATGCCAATCCTGGGGTACTTTGGCTTTCCGCCATTTGCCGTGGAATGTTATGTCATATATGCTTTTATTGGAAATGTTTTTGCCAGGAAGTCAAACTCGTGATGGAAAAAATCTTTAGTCCCTCCGGCCTGTTGGCTCAAATGTTAAAACCTTATGAATACCGCCCGCAGCAGGAGAGGATGGCCGGGGCGGTAAGCCAGGCGTTTCGCCAGGAGCGCTTCCTGATCGTCGAGGCTGGGACGGGCACGGGGAAGACGCTTGCCTACTTAGTCCCTGCCGCATTAAACGGGAAAAGAGTCGTTATTTCCACCGGCACCAAAACCCTCCAGGAGCAGCTTTTTTTCCGGGACATTCCTTTTATCCGGGAGAAACTCGGTTATCCGTTCAAGGCTTCTTTTATGAAGGGCAGGGGAAATTATCTCTGCCGTCGAAGGTTTAAGCTTTTTAGCCGCCAGCCAATGTTAAGGGCGCTGGAAGAAGTTGACCATTTTCAAAATTTGAAAAAATGGGCGGGAAGGACTAAAACGGGGGACCGGGCCGAGCTTGAAGATCTTCCGGAAGACCTCGGGTTATGGAAAGAGATCAATGCCTTAAGCGAAACCTGCTTAGGGCAGGGATGCGAATTTTTCGAGCACTGTTTTATAACCCGGATGCGACAGGAGGCGGCTGGTTCTGACCTAATCATCGTCAACCATCATCTCCTTTTTGCTGACCTGGCCGTTCGCCAAAGAGGATATGGAGAGGTCCTGCCGAGATACGAAGCGGTCATCCTTGATGAAGCGCACCAACTGGAAGAGGTGGCCACCCAGTATTTCGGGACGGTCGTTAGCAATTATCGTTTCGAGGAATTAGCCAGGGATATCCGCCGGGAGATGACCGCAGCGAAAAGAAAAGATGAACCCTTGAGCAAGACTTCCGAGGGAATCCTCAACAGCCAGGAACAGTTTTTTGGTTTTTTCCGCACAAAAGATACCCGTTACCGGCTGAAAGAAAAAGAACTACAAGAAAAAGGTTTACCTTCTGCGGCGAAACTGATGGAAAGGTTGGCTCTTTTATCCGCGCATATCGGGGGGATGAAAGAACCTTCCGAAGGGTTTAGAGCGTTAAGCCGCAGGGCCGAGGAGCTGCAGCAGCAATTGCAGGAAGTTTTAGGGGGATCGGACCCAAAGCGGGTCTACTGGTGCGAGGTGAGGGGCAAGGGGGTTTTTTTACATGCCTCCCCGATCGATGTCTCCTCTGAACTGAAGGAGCAGCTTTATGATCGGGTGAAGGTGGCCATCTTTACTTCGGCCACGATTTCAACCCAGGGAACTTTCCGCTTCTTTAAGGAACGCATGGGGTTGGAAGGGTCAATGGCTGATGGGACTGAAGAGTTGATCCTTGACTCTCCTTTTCAGATGGACCGTCAGGCTCTTCTTTATCTTCCGGAAGGAATACCCGATCCCAACCAGGCGAATTTTGTTGGGCGGGCAGCCGCGGAAATAGAAAAAATCCTCAAGCACACTCGGGGCCGAGCTTTTCTTTTGTTCACGAGTATAAAAAATATGGAAGAAGCCTATGGATTATTAAAAGAACGGCTGCCTTACACCTGTTTTTTACAGGGAGAGCGACCGAAGTCTGTTTTGATCCAGGCCTTCAAGAAAGATATTCATTCCGTGCTCTTTGCCACCGCCAGTTTTTGGGAAGGAGTGGATGTGCAGGGCGAAGCTTTGAGCTGTGTGATCGTGGACCGGCTCCCGTTTTCTCACCCCAACGACCCCATCATGGAGGCGCGGCTGGAAAGGATTGCCGCTTCCGGGGGGAGCCCTTTCTGGGATTATCAGGTTCCCTCGGCCATCATTCTCCTGAAACAGGGCCTGGGGAGATTAATCCGTACCCGCCAGGACCGGGGCTTGCTGGCCATTCTGGACCCCCGGCTTTTGACCAAAAATTACGGGAAAGCATTTCTGGAAAGCCTGCCTTCGTGGACCGTGGTGCGTAAAGAAGAGGCCATCGAGCAGTTCTTCTCCCCTCTTCTTCATTGACTATGAGGGTGGAAAGTATTATATTTAAACCATAGGAAAAATAAGCCTCGAAGGTTGATAACTGTCCGGAGGGGTGTCGATTTTCTTAAATCGGTTTGGAGGAATAAATGGGAAATCTTGCGGAAGAAGAACAAATTACGATACCGGATACCCTACCGATGCTTCCGGTTCGGGACACGGTAATTTTTCCATACATGATATTGCCCCTTTTCGTGGGCCGGGAAAATTCGATCAAAGCTGTGGATGAAGCTCTGGCCAAGGACCGAATGATTTTCTTGGCGACCCAGAAACTGGCCACGGACGACAATCCATCCCCGGATGCCATTTATTCGGTGGGCACTGCGGCCATGGTCATGAAGATGCTCAAGCTGCCCGACGGGAGGGTTAAGATCCTGGTGCAGGGGCTGGCCAAGGGCATCATTAAAGAATACCTTCAGGAAAAGCCTTTATTTCTCGTCCGCATGCAGCGCATCGTTGAGCCCCCCATGGGGGAAGCTTCCCTGGAAACCGAGGCGCTGATTCGCAGCGTCAAGGAGCAAAGCGAGAAGGTTCTCACCCTCAAAGGAATCCTGTCCCCGGATGTCCTGGCCATTCTTGATCAGATCGAGGAGCCCGGAAGATTGGCGGACTTGGTGGCTTCAAATCTGAAGTTGAAGATTGAGGAAGCCCAGAAGATCCTGGAGACTTTCCACCCTCTCCAGCGGTTGAAAAAAGTGAATGAGTACCTTTCCAAAGAAGTCCAGGTTTCCACGATGCAGGCCAAGATTCAGTCTCAGGCCAGAGAAGAGATGAGCAAGACCCAGAGAGAGTATTTCCTCCGGGAACAACTGAAGGCGATCAAGAGCGAACTGGGCGAAATCGATGAAAAGGCCCATGAGGTCAATGAGCTTAGAGAAAAAATCAAAAAAGCGAAGATGCCCCCGGACGTGGAAAAGGAAGCCAACAAGCAGGTGAACCGCCTGGAACAGATGCACCCCGAATCCGCCGAGGCCACAATCGTGCGCACCTACTTGGATTGGCTTGTGGAGATCCCCTGGAGCGTGAGCACGGTCGATAACCTGGACATCAAGAAAGCCAAACAGGTTTTGGATGAGGATCACTACGACCTGGAGAAGGTTAAGGAGCGCATCCTGGAATATCTGGGAGTTCGCAAGCTAAAAGAAAAGATGAAAGGGCCCATTCTATGCTTTGTGGGCCCGCCGGGTGTGGGTAAAACTTCCCTGGGCAAGTCCATTGCCAGGGCCCTGGGCAGAAAGTTCACCCGCATCTCCCTCGGAGGAATCCGGGATGAAGCCGAGATCCGGGGGCACCGCCGGACTTATATCGGCTCGCTGCCCGGGCGTATTCTTCAGGGGATCAAAACGGCCGGGTCAAACAACCCGGTCTTTATGCTCGACGAGATTGACAAAGTAGGAACCGATTTTCGCGGTGACCCCTCCGCGGCCCTGCTGGAGGCTCTCGACCCGGAACAGAATTTTGCGTTCAGCGACCATTATTTGAACGTTCCCTTCGATCTTTCCAAGGTCATGTTCATCACCACGGCCAATATTCTGGACCCGATTCCCCCGGCGCTGAAAGACAGGATGGAGGTTTTGAACCTGGCCGGTTACACCAGCGAGGAAAAATTAAAGATCACCAAACAGTTTCTTTACCCCCGGCAATTGGAGGAAAACGGAATCACCAAGGAAAACCTTGTCCTGAGCGATGAGGCCATTTTGCGGATTATCACCCAGTACACCAAAGAAGCCGGGGTGCGGAATCTGGAGCGAGAAATTGCCTCCATCTGCCGCAAGGTGGCCCGGAAGATCGCCGAGGACGAGAAGGGTCCCTTCCACGTCAACAACCTCAACTTGCATAAATATCTTAAAGCGCCAAAATACCTGCCGGAAGAAGAATTGGAAGTGAACCAGATCGGAGTGGCCACGGGATTGGCCTGGACTTCCGTCGGGGGGGAGATTTTACATGTAGAGACGACCACCATGAAGGGCAAAGGAAACCTTACCCTTACCGGCCATTTAGGCGATGTGATGAAGGAGTCGGCCCAGGCTGCATTGAGCTATGCGCGGTCAAAGAGCAAAGAAATTGAGCTCGACCCCGATTTTTACGAGAAACTGGACGTGCACATTCATGTACCCGCAGGAGCCATTCCCAAGGATGGGCCCTCAGCAGGAGTGACCATGGGCACGTCTTTGATCTCGGCGCTCACGCGGATCCCGGTGCGCAAAGACCTGGCCATGACCGGCGAGATTACCCTTCGCGGGCGCATTCTTCCGATCGGGGGGCTGAAGGAAAAAACCCTGGCCGCTTTGCGGGCTAATATCAAAAATATTATCATTCCCGACATGAACCGGAAAGACCTGGAAGACATTCCGCCCTACCTTCGCCGGAAAATCAATTTCTTTTTTGTGAAGAACATGGATGAAATCCTGAAAATTGCCCTGGTTCCTGAGAAGGCTCAACCCTCGCCAGAACTGGGCAGGGAAGAGCCTGGAGAGAAGAAGGGGCGGTCGGAGAGCCTCCCGCTCTCTTTGCCCGTATGACCAATCCCTTCGGGTGGCCCGGTGGAACTTCAAGAGATCGGCGAGTTTGGCCTCATTGCCAGGATTAAGAGTCACCTCCCCGCCCCTCCCCCCTTTGTCCGCAAAGGAATCGGTGATGATGCGGCGATTTCGTCGTTATCAACGGGGGCCGACCTGGTTTCCACCGTGGACCTCCTGGTGGAAGGGGTCCATTTTGACTTATCCTTGACCTCCGCCTATCTTCTTGGCCGAAAGTCCTTGGCCGTAAATCTCAGCGATATCGCAGCCATGGGGGCGAAGCCTCTTTTTGCCCTGATTTCTTTGGCCATTCCTGCAAGAACAAAAGTTGAATTCATCGATGAATTTTTTGAAGGGTTTTTAGCAATGGCTGAGGCTCATGGGGTTTCTCTGATTGGAGGGGATACGTCCTCTTCGCCAGCAAAATTCTTTATCAGCGTCACCCTTTTGGGAGAGGGGAAAAAAGAGATGCTGCTCTACCGTGACGGAGCCCTTCCCGGCGATGATCTGTACGTAACGGGCACCCTGGGCGATTCGACTTTAGGATTGCGTCTGGCCCAAAACCGACGGGGGGAAAGGGCATCCCCCGCTGAAGCGTTTCTTTGGGAGCGACACTTTAATCCTGTCCCCCGGGTCAAGGAAGGCAGGGCCTTAGCCGAAAGGGGACTGGTTAGGGCGATGATTGACGTGAGTGATGGGCTTTTTTCCGACCTCCAGCATATTTGTGAAGAAAGCCGGGTCGGCGCGACGGTATGGGCCGACCGGATTCCTCAATCCGCCCCTTTGCGATTGCTCGCTCCGGCGCCGGCCTGGCAGTCCGCCTTGAGGGGTGGAGAAGATTACGAGCTCCTTTTTGCGGCGGCACCGGAGAAGGCCTTAGAGATCATGGCCCTGAGCCGGGAGTGGGAATGCGGGGTTGCCTGCATTGGCAAAGCGGAGCCTCCTGGCCATGGGATTGTGATCCGGGACGAACGCGGACCGGTAGATCCTGAGTTGCTCAAAGGTTATGATCATTTTGCCGCCCAGGCGCCGCTATGAACTTATTGAGTTAGACCCCTTGGCGGATGGAGATTTGATCTCTTGGACGTAGATGGAACATTACGGCTCATTCT
>CAZIDC010000039.1:0-12921 GCA_964537885.1 uncultured Syntrophaceae bacterium
GGGGGGGAAAGACAATATCACCGCCCTCTTAATTCAAATCGAGCAGGATTAACTTCCAAGGCGCACCGCCTTTGGTTTGCGGACCAGGATCAGGCGCAGGTCCATGACATTGGTACCGGTTGGGCCGGTGATCAGAAGGTCCCCGAGTTTTTTACAGAAGGGGTAGGAATCATTATTTTGCAGGGCGGCCCAGGGATCTAAACCCAACTCTCTGGCCCGGCTGAGGGTCGTCCAATCGGCAAAGGCCCCGGCGGCATCCGTCGGCCCATCAGTGCCGTCGGTCCCTGCGCTCAGAACTACGATCTCTTTCCATCCGGCGATTTCCAGGGCTGAGGCTAAGGCCAGTTCTTGGTTTCGTCCCCCTTGCCCTTTCCCCTTCATCGTGACCGTTGTCTCTCCTCCGGAAAGAATACAGGCCGGCGGGGGAATCGGGTTGCCGGAATGAAGCACTTCCTTGGCGATGGCCGTAAGAACTTTGGCCACCTCCCGGGTTTCTCCCTCAATCAAGGAGGAAAGCAGCAGAGTCCGGTAGCCCAAGATTTTGGCCTTCTCCTTCGCCGCCCTCATTGCCAGAAGATTATTGCCTACGATTAGATTATGGACCCGTTTAAAGGCTGAGTCTCCTGCTTTGAGCGTCTCCTCTTTTTGGCCCATTACCCCCAGGCGGATGTGTTGGGCAGAGGAAAGGGGAATCTTTTCCCATAGCCCATACCGGTCCAGGATCCGGGCGCAATCGCCGAACGTAGTTGGGTCCGGGACTGTGGGCCCGGAGGCGATGGCATCGAGAGGATCCCCGATTACATCTGAAAGGATCAAGGCGATGAGGGTGGCCGGATATACGATTCTGGCCAATCCCCCCCCCTTGAGGAGGGAAAGGTGTTTTCTAAGGGTGTTGATCTCCTGGATGGTGGCCCCGCATCTCAAAAGCAAGTCCGTGACTTCTTGCTTCTCTTTCAAGGTGATCCCTGGTAAAGGGGAGGGAAGCAAAGCGGAACCGCCGCCCGAGATTAGAAAAATAACCAGATCGCGTTCCGTGAGGCGACTCAGCAGCCTTATGATCTCCCGGCCGCCTTCCAGACCGCTGGCGTCTGGCAACGGGTGGCCTGCTTCTCTTATCCGGATCCGCCGGAGCTTTTGGCCGTGGCCATATTTCACGTTGACCAAACCGTCGGTGATTCGCGAACCTAAAATCTTTTCCAGGTTGGCCGCCATAGCCGCCGAGGCCTTTCCCGTTCCAGCCACAAAAATACGGTCGTAGCGGGAGAGAGGATAAGTTTTCCCTCCCACATGCAGAACATTCCTCCGCAGGAAGACGTGTTTTAAAAGAATTTTCCCGGGGTCAACGGCCCGGACCGCGTGGGAAAAAATCTTCTTGGCGTCCATCCGCAGGGAACTCAAACTCTTTTCCACCAGGGAAATCCCCTTCCTGTCAAATCAAGGGTTGGTTTATTCCACGGTCACGCTCTTGGCCAAATTCCGCGGCTGGTCTACATCCGTCCCCTTGAGTACAGCAATATTGTAGGCCAGAAGCTGCAGCGGGACGTTGAGAAGGATGGGCATGAGCAAAGGGTGGGTCTCCGGGATCAATAAAACATCATCGGCCTTTGAGGCAATATCTTGGTTTGCAGGATTGATCAAAGCGATAATTTTCCCCCCCCGCGCTCTTACCTCTTCAATGTTGTTGAGGATCTTCTCAAGGATCCGGCCTGCCGGGGCCAAGACGACCACCGGCATCTCTTCATCAATCAGGGCAATGGGGCCGTGTTTCATCTCGCCGGCAGGATACCCTTCGGCATGAATATAGGAGATCTCCTTCAACTTCAGGGCTCCCTCCAGGGCAATCGGGTAATTTACTCCCCGGCCTAAGTATAAAAAATCACGGGCGTTCATGTACCGTTTGGAAAGTACCTCGATTTGCGGATTCAGGTCCAACATTTCCTGAACCTGATGGGGAATCTTCAGCAAGACTTCCAGCAATCCTTTAGCTTCTTTTTGGCCGATTGCTTCCCTCGTCCTGGCCAGGTTCAGGGCCAACAAGAAGAGCCCGACAAGCTGGCAGGTGAAAGTTTTGGTCGAGGCCACGCCGATTTCCGGGCCGGCATGAGTGTAGAATATCCCGGTGGATTCCCGGGCCAAGCTGCTGTCCACGACATTGCAAATGGCCAGGGTGTGGGCCCCTTTCCGTTTTCCTTCCCGGAAAGCCGCCAGCGTATCCGTCGTCTCGCCGGATTGAGAGATGGCCACCAGAAGGTCCCGGTTTCCGACTAAGGGGTCCCGGTAGCGAAACTCGGATCCTAAGTCAACTTCGACGGGGATGCGGGCAAGTTCTTCGATCATAAACTTTCCGACCAGAGCGGCATGATAGGAAGTCCCGCAGGCGATGATGCAGACCCGGAGAATATCTTTCAGAACCTTGGGGCTTAAAGTTGAGTCTCCCAGCAAAACTTTCCCTTCCTCCAGGGAAACCCGGCCCCTTATGGTATCGACGATCGCCCGGGGCTGCTCGTGGATTTCCTTGAGCATAAAATGTTTGAAGCCACCTTTTTCCGCCGTTACCGGATCCCAGAGGATTTCTTTGGGTGGCCTCTGCCGAACCTCACCTCGAAGAGTGCTGATCTGAAATCCCCCCTCCTGAATCACGGCCATCTCGCCGTCTTCCAGAAAAATCATCTTCCGGGTATAGGGAAGAATAGCCGGGATATCCGAGGCCACGAAAGATTCTCCTTCCCCCAGGCCCAGGATCAAGGGACTCTCCTTGCGGGCAGCTATGAGTTTCTCTTTTTCCCCCTCGTAGAGGGCCACGATGGCATAGGATCCTTCCACCTGGAGCAAAGCCTGGCGCACAGCCTTCTCAAAGGTCGCTCCTCGGAAAAGATGGCTCTGAATGAGATGGCAAAGGATCTCGGTGTCGGTTTCCGACTTGAAGGTGTGGCCCTCCTTAAAAAGGGATTCTTTCAAGGAAAGGTAGTTCTCGATGATCCCGTTGTGAACGACAACCACCCCGCCGGCTTTATGAGGGTGGGCGTTGGCTTCAGAGGGTTTTCCGTGGGTCGCCCAGCGGGTGTGGCCAATCCCGGTATGTCCGTTGAAGCGCTCCCCCGCGGTTTTACGCTCCAACACCGAGAGCTTTCCCTGAGAGCGGCGGATCACCACTTTTTTATCATGGAAGATCGCCACTCCGGCAGAGTCATATCCCCGGTATTCCAGCCTCCGGAGGCTGGAGAGAAGAACCTCTTTGGTCTCTCTCGGGCCAATATAGCCGATGATGCCGCACATAACCCGTTACTCCTTGTCCTGTATTACCGCAGAGAACGCTGAGATCGCAGAGAAAATTTCAACTGTATTTCGTCGGCAAACGATCAAGCGTTATACCGACCATTCATTTCTTCAAGTTTTGGGCAAATACGGATTGCGGAAAGCTAATAATTTCCTTCCCTCTCGGCGCCCTCTGCGGTCTCCCAGGGAAATAGGTCCTAACCTTTGCGGTGAGTCCTTTTTTTGTAATGCATCTGCTTGGACCGGGAGACCGCCAACGTATCCGGGGGTACTTCCTTGGTGATCGTGGAGCCCGCCCCGATGATGGATCCCCGGCCGATTTTGATCGGGGCCACCAACTCCGTGTTGCTGCCCACGAATACCCCGTCCTCGATGATGGTCGGATGTTTCTCCCGGCCATCGTAATTGCAGGTGATCGTTCCGGCGCCGACGTTGACTTTTTCCCCCAGAGTGGCGTCCCCGATGTAACTCAGGTGGTTGGCCTTGGTGCCTCTCCCGACGGTCGACTTCTTAACCTCAACGAAGTTGCCAATCTTCGATCCCTCTTTAAGGACCGTCTGCGGGCGAAGATGAGCGAAGGGCCCCACCTCAACATGGTCTTCGATTACGCTCTGGCCGATCACGGAAGAAGCCTTTATGGTTACAAAGTTCCCTACCTCTGTATCCGTGATTTTGCAGCCGGGTTCCACTACGCAGTTTTCCCCCAAAGAAGTTTGGCCGCAAAGGTGGCAGTTCGGGTAGATCACGGTATCCCGCCCAATTTTAATTTCTTGGTCGATATAGGTAGTCTTCGGGTCGATGAGGGTCACTCCGGCCAGCATATGCCGCTCGGCGATCTTTTGCCGCAGCCACTCGCCGGCCCGGGCTAAATCCAGACGGGTATTGATGCCCATGACCTCGTTGGAATCTTGCGCCAGAAAACCAATCGCCTTCTTTCCCTGCAAGTTGGCCTTTTCCACGATATCGGTGAGGTAGTACTCCCCCTGGGCATTCCGGTTGCTTAAAGAAGATAAGGCTTCCAAGAGGAATGAAGATTCAGCGCAGTAGATGCCCGTGTTGATCTCCTTTATGGCCTCCTCCCCAGGGGGCAAATCTTTTTCTTCAACAATGCGCAGAAGATGTCCGCTTTCCTCCCGTAATATCCGGCCGTACCCGTGGGGGTTTTCGAGACGGGTAATCAGCACCGAGACGGTAGCCCTCCCCTCTTCATGGGATTTAAGAAATTTCTTAACGGTCGCCTCTTGGAGTAAGGGTACATCGGCGCAGAGGATGAGTACCGTTCCCTTAAAACCTTTAATCGCCGGGCCGGCCACCAAGACCGCATGGCCTGTTCCCAGCTGTTCTTCCTGGTCTACGAAAATAACCTCTTGGTTGGCAAACCGCTCTTTTATTAGCTCCCGCTGGGACCCTACTACGATGACCAGCCGATCGGGCTTAAGGCTGCGGGCCAAGTCCAGGGTGAAGGAGAGCATCGGGACCCCGGCTAAGGAGTGGAGGACTTTAGCCAGTTCGGACTTCATTCGCGTTCCTTTGCCCGCGGCAAGGACAATGACCGCCAGTGAGCTCACGAGTTCTCTTCCTTTCTAAAAAGCCCAGATTACCTCAAGAAAACTGCCTGCGAACCTCTCTCATTATAAAAAATCCCCCGGCGCAGTCAAGCGCTTTTCCTTCCTTGATCATGGAGCCGGGGAACGTGGAATCCAGGATGTGGAAGGGGAAAGAGATAATTATAAAAAGCCTCTGCCTGCTTTTATTGCATGATTGAATAATACTTTATTCCAATGGCCCCACCTCTAATAAGCTTTTCGCTGGGCAATCCTACCATCAAGACAATCATCCCCAGCTGCCGCCTGTCGGCCTTGGGTATGTTCGCTCTCTATCCAGGTTTTACTCGATACGTTTCGCTCCCCATCAGACCAGAAAGTTTCTGATGATTCTGCTCCCGGTCTCCCCCGAAAGGGGCTTAGCCGGCCTTGATCGGGAGATTCCCGGCAGGGCCGGCTTTGTTTTCCAAAAAGGGGAAGCCGCTTTATTTCTTTAGCTTTTGAACAGCCGGCCCCATGACTTTGTAGCCGTCTTTAATCAGTCTTTCAAATTCCGGCCCTTCGATCCATGTTGGGTACAGGCCGAGTTTAAAAACATTGTCCTTTGTGCGCTGATCCTTGGAAGCTTTACGAACAGCATCCATTAGAATCCTTTTAATATCCGCGGGAAGGCCTTTCGGGGCCCCCAATCCAATGAAGGAACGGACATCGATATTATATCCCAACTCCATTAAAGTGGGGCGATCAGCCCTTCCCCACTCCTCCCATCGCTTGCTGCCACAAGGATGAAGGAATCGGATTTGAGTCTCCGGGAACGATTTCAAAACACTAGGGTGTCGGCAATCCGTGTCTGTATGCCCACCCGCCAAGAATGCTTCCGATTCTCCGCCACCACTTGTGGGAATTAACTTGACATCCAGTTTTTCGGCCTCAGCCAGCAAGAGCATAGGGAGTGCGTTGGCGTGAGATGCCCACCCATGTTTCAGCTTTCCCGGATTCGCCTTGGCATAAGCAACCAATTCTTTGGCGTCCTTCCAGGGCCATTTCGCCGAACAATAAAGGCCATATAACCATTCCCCGAAAGCACCAAAGTAATCAAAATCATCTAACTTAAATCCAACCTTCATAAGATGGGGGGTTATTGCCATAGGAGAAAAGGTCAGCATGCCGATGGTGTATCCATCGGGTCCGGCTTTGGAAAGTTCCGTGATTCCGAGAGTCCCGGCACCACCAACCTTGTTCGAAACGATAACCCTTTGCCCCAGTTCCTTGTACAGAATATCCGCCAAGGGCCGAACCATCAGGTCGGCGCTGCTGCCGGCGTCATAGATGCAAATCAAATTGATTGGTTTTTTGGGAAAATCGGCAGCCTCTCCATCTGGGGAATAGCTAATCAGAGCGCAACCAACAAAAAGGATGATGCCCGCCCAAATTCCAACTTTCACAAATATTTTGCAGTTCATACCTTTGCTCCTTTCCCTTTCTTTTTATTGGATCAATAACTTCTCCAGCTGGACCGCATTGTTGTTTTGAAAGACACATCCCCCCTTTCGTTCGCCCCATTTACTTTCATTCATCTCCAACGCTTCCACAACGGATAGTCTCTTTTGGGAGGGTCTGCTACTCCGCTTCGCCAACCTTTTTCCGGAACCGGGTGATCACCGGGAGAAGCGGCAGGATTAAAAGGACGATCGCGACGACCGAGAACAGAAATATGCAAATCGGGCTCTCTAAAAAAATCTGCGGACTTCCTCCGGACATCAACAGCGCCTGACGGAGGGATTTATCCATCAGCGGCCCCAAAACCATGGCAAGAATCAGCGGGGCTCCATCGAATTTGAATTTTTTCATCAAGTAGCCCAGAACCCCGAAGAGGAGCATCAACCCGATCTCACTTGTTTTGTTGTTAAGGCTGTAAACTCCGATCAGGCAAAAAAGAATAATCAAAGGGAAAAGAATGGGGTAGGGAATTTTTAGAATCTTCACCCACATGCTGATGAGAGGAAGATTGAGCACCAATAGCATCGCATTCCCAATGTACATGCTGGAGATGATTCCCCAGAAGATATCGGGATGCAGGGAGACCAGCCGGGGTCCTGGCGGCGTGTCAAAAATCATGAGGGCACCGAGCAGAATAGCCATGACCGCGTTGGATGGAAGGCCCAGGGTTAGCAAGGGGATGAAAGCGCCCGCTGTGGCTGCGTTGTTGGCTGATTCCGGCCCCGCAACCCCGGCGATCGCCCCCTTTCCAAACTCTTCAGGATGTTTGGACAATTTTCTTTCGATCCCGTAACTCACAAAAGAGGAGATTACAGCTCCTCCTCCCGGCAGAATACCCAGGAAAAAGCCAAGCACGGACCCGCGTAGAATTGAACCCATAGAATCCTTCCAGTCCTTAAGATTCGGCAACATTCCCTTTAAGTTCGTTTCGAAGACTTTGCGGGTTGTCAGCGATTCTTCCACATTCAGGAAGATTTCAGAAATTCCGAAAAGACCCATCACCAGCGGGACCAATCCGACCCCGTCGAGGAGGATGTCAGTGTCGAAGGTAAAACGGGGTTGGGCGGTAATCGGGTCCAAACCGATGTTGCCGATGATCAATCCGAAGCAGGCCATCATAAGAGATTTGATCATGGACCCACCGGCCATAAAGATTAGGATGGATAGGCCGAGGACCATAACCGCAAAGTATTCGGGCGGTCCAAACCGCAGCGCCATGGCCGCAAGGGGGGGAGCCAAAAAGGTCAACCCGATAACTCCCACGGTCCCGGCGATAAAAGACCCGAAGGCACATATTCCCAGAGCAACTCCGGCCCGGCCTTTCCTGGCCATTTGGTAGCCGTCAAGGCAGGTTACCACTGAAGCGGCTTCCCCCGGGAGGTTCACGAGGATTGAGGTTGTGGACCCGCCGTACATTGCTCCATAATAAATCCCGGCGAGCATGATGATCGAAGCCACGGGAGGAACATGAAAAGTTACCGGCAAAAGAAGGGAGATGGCGGCCACGGGTCCTAATCCAGGGAGCACCCCCACCAACGTTCCGATCAATACTCCGATGAAGCAACTAAAGAGCATCAGGGGCTGAAACGCCACTTGAAAACCGTATAATAGGTGATTGAAAGTTTCCATAGAAACTCACTTTCAAAACTTTGAAGCGATCTTGAAAGGTCGATTCAGGAAGCTAAAACAGAAAATACCCCATAAAACCGCGAGGAAGCTGGACCCCCAGCCATTTATCAAAAACAATAAAGGTTATGAACGTCGTCAATGCCGATATGAAAAACACCATTTTTATGGAATAATTTCCCTGAACACGAAAGAGGAATAGAAGGAGTATGAAGGTTGTGATCAGAAATCCGACGGAGGTGACAACCAACATATAGACCACCAGCAGGCCGAGGATATAAAAAACTTTTTTCGTTTGCCTGCCTTCCCATAGCTGGCGCAGGCCTGAGGAGTGCCCCGTACTCCACCCGGAGATGAAAAACAAGAAGAGGGAGAGGAGGGTAAGGGTGGCACCCGCTAAAAAGGTAATGAATCCAGGCCCAGGTTCTGAAAGGGAACCAACCCCGTAATAGAAGGAGCTGACGGTGATGGCTCCGCCCACAAGAAACCAGAAGATCCCCGCATACTGGTCTACGTTCTTCATAAGCTGATTCACCCCTGGTCTTGTTGTGCCTTTATTCCGCAAAGCCGGCGAAGAGAAACGATTACATTGATTCCTGCAAAAAAGCCCGATTGGGTCTGGAGATTTTGCCAAGATTGGCCATCAGCCACGGGCTCAGGGAATTAACAACTCATAGGGATTTTCCAAAGTCCTTTTGATGATTTGAAGGAATTGCACGGCTTGAGCGCCCATGATGATCCGATGGTCGTACGATAGGCAAAGGTACATCATGGAGCGAATTACGACCTGACCGTCTCGCACTACGGGGGTTTCCATCACTTTGCCTATCCAGAGAATCGCGCTTTGGGGCTGATGAATAATCGGGGTTGCCAGAAGAGCTCCGAAGACCCCGGCATTGGTCAGAGAGATTGTACCCCCCTGTATGTCCTGCAGGGAAAGCTTTCCTTCCCGGGCTTTGCCCGTCAATCGCTGAACTTCCCGGCCCAAGTCCACGATGGACTTTTGGGGTACGTCCTTTACGACTGGAACAAGCAAATTCTGGCCGGTGTCTACGGCGACACCGATATGGACGGAACGGTGTAAAATAATTTCATCCCGCCGCAAAGAGGCGTTCAAAATCGGAAATTCCTGGATCCCCGCACAGATTGCTTTCATCACAAAGGGGATAAAGGTCAACTTGACCGCGTAGTCCCTCTTGAATTTTTCCTTCAGGGCAGTGCGCAATTTGGCCAGCTCGGTCATGTCCACTTCCGCCACGGTCGTCACGCGGGCCGCGGTTTGGGCGCTAACGGCCATGTGTTCGGCCATGGCTCGAAGGGCACCGGTCAGAGGGCGAATCTCTTCATCCGGGGATGGGGCGGGCCCCACGGATTTCGTTTTCTCCTTCCGTGCTTCAATAAAATCGAAAATCTCTCTCTTCCCGATTTTCTGCCCGGGATAACTGGCGGCAACTTCGCGGATATCGGCTCCTTGTTCCTGGGCAATCTTCAGGGCGAGCGGCGAAATCTTTAAATCGCCCAAATCCCGGCGCTCCGGGCGGGGGGCAGCCGGGGTGGCCGGCGGCGGAAGGGAGGAGGCCGCCGCCTGGATATTGGGCTCGGTTTGTTTTCCCGTTTCGCCAATGAGGGCGAGGGCTTCGCCCACCTTAACGACTGCGCCGGCCGGAAAGAGGATTTTACGCAAAATCCCCGAGACCTCAGCCGGGATTTCCACGGTGACTTTTTCGGTTATGATGACCACCAAGAGGTCCCCTTTCTCGACGACGTCCCCTTCCTTCTTTAACCAGGATTCAATGGTCCCTTCCGCGATGGACAAACCTAAGTTGGGCATGAGAACTTCGAAAGCCATGATGATCTCCCTTTGTTTTCCTTTAGCGTTTTTGGGAAGAACCGCTAAATTTTCTTAAAAACAATAGATGACTCGGATCCTTAGCCCCTCGGTCTCTTGAATCCCGCTTTGCTATGCCAGCATTTCCTTTGCCGCGGTTAAAATTTTTTCGGCGTTGGGCAGGTAAAATTTTTCCAGAATGGGGCTTACGGGAACGGGAGTGTAGGGCGCCCCAATCCTTTTAATGGGCGCATCCAATGAATAAAAGGCATCTTCGATAATCATGGCCGCGATTTCTCCACCGAACCCACCGAAAGTGGGGGCTTCATGAACGATGATTACCCGCCCGGTCTTTTTTACGGACTGCAGAATGGTTTGTTTATCGAGGGGCACGAGGGTCCGGGGATCCAAGACCTCTGCTTTGATCCCCTCGGAAGCCAGGCTCGCGGCAGCGGCCAGCGCCTGATGCACCATTGCCCCGAAGGCGATGATGGTTATGTCTTCTCCCTCCCGTTTGATGTCGGCCTTGCCCAAAGGCAGCACATACTCCTCCTCGGGGACCGGGCCTTTCAAACGGCTGTATTGATACTTGTGCTCAAAAAAAACCACGGGGTTATCATCCCGAATCGCACTTTTCAACAAACCCTTGGCATCATAAGGAGTGGAGGGCATGACAATCTTCAGGCCGGGAACATTGGTGATCCAGGCCTCGGGGCTCTGGGAGTGATGCAAAGCCGCCCCTACGCCGCCTCCAAAGGCCATGCGGAACACCACCGGGACAATCGCTTCCCCGGCGTAGGCATACCGCATCTTGGCTGCCGAATTGGCAATATGATCCATGGCCAGGGCGAGAAAATCGGAAAACATGATTTCCGCAACCGGGCGCATCCCCCAAAGGGCGGCGCCAACAGCCATGCCGGCTATGGCCGATTCGGATATGGGAGTATCAATGACTCTTTCGGGACCAAAGCGTGCGAAAAGGCCATTGGTTGCTCCGAATGCGCCCCCTTTTCCATATCCGATCCGGATGTCTTCGCCAATGACGAATACCCGCTCGTCCCGCGCCATTTCCTCATGCAGGGCCTGACTGATGGCTTCGACAAAGGTCAATTCACGCATGGGTATCTCCTATTTCGCAAAATTCTTTTGCGGCCGCCATTTCGTAATTTTCCGGAATGGGCCGCTGAATGGCGGTTTGATTAATTCGCGTACACATCCAACAAGGTATCTTCGGGGGAAGGGAGGGGGCTTGTTTCGGCAAAGCGAACCGCCGCCTCAATCTCTTCCCGAACACTTTGATCCACTTCTTTTACTTTTTGATCGGTAAGCAGCCCTTTTTCTCGAAGGACTCCTTCAAATCGCTTTACGGGGCATTTTTGCTTCCACGCCTCGACCTCTGCGGGAGAGCGATAGAGCTGAGGATCGTTAAAATTATGCCCCATCCAGCGGTAGGTTTTGCATTCGATCAGGGTCGGCCCTTCCCCCTTCCGGGCCCGGGCGATCGCCGCCTGGGTGACCTCGTATACGGACAGGAGATCATTTCCATCGACGGTAACTCCCGGGAATCCATAGCCAGCCGCTCGGATGGCGATATCCTTGATGGCGATAGCGCATTCGGCCGGAACGCTCATGGCATAGCAGTTGTTGTCGCACACATAAACGATCGGAAGCTTCATGACTCCAGCCATATTGAGCGCTTCATGGAAATCTCCCCGGTTGGACGCCCCATCTCCGAAGAAATGCAGGGCTACGCTGTCCTTTTTCTGCAGTTTCATGGCCAAGGCGGCTCCGGTGCTGATGGGAATCCCTGAACCGATTAATCCGGTTCCGGCGAGGAGACCGATGGCATTATCCCCGGAATGAGAGGCCGGCCCTCTCCCCTTGCCGCACCCATTTCTTCTTCCAAACATGCCGGCCATCATGGTCTTGATGTCCACGCCTTTCAGAAGATATTTCCCTTTACCCCGATGGGTCGGCATGATCGTGTCTTCTTTGCGGAGTCCGTAGCAGGTCCCCACATCCACCGCTTCCTGGCCGATATTGGGGTGATGAAAGCCAACCAACTTGCCCTGCTTTAAGAGCGCGACCGTCTGTTCTTCGAAGACTCGATCCAAGACCATCCAGCGGTACATCTCCAACAAATCTTTGTCTGTCAATTCCATTGACTCCTCCTAATAGTACATTCCGGATCCTCCGTTAATATCCAGGACGAGTCCGGTGATAAATGAAGACCCATCGGACAATAGATAAAGAATCCCATCCGCAACTTCTTCCGGTTTCCCCAACCGTTTGAGGGGAATATTCTTTTTAACCTGTTCATTCACTTCCGGGGGGACATCCCAGATCATGGGAGTGTCGATCCTTCCAGGAGCAACCGCATTTACGCGAATTCCATATTCAGCGGCTTCCCGTGCCAGAATCTTGGTCAGGCCAACCATGCCCGCTTTGGAAATGACGTAATGGCAACCCGTGATAACGGATCCCGCCTTGGCGGCTTGCGAGGAAAGATTTACGATGGCACCGCCGCCGCGTTTGATCATCTCCGGCACCGCAAACCGACAGCAGAGAAAAGCCCCGCGAATATTGACCGCCATGACCTGATCCCATTCGGCGATGGACATTTCCCACAGGGTCTGTTTCTTCCCCTGATGTTTTGGAGAGATGCCGGCATTGTTGACCAGTATATCTATCCCCTGAAAATGGGAAACGGTTTGCGCGATCAAACCCTTAACCTGTGACTCGTCAGCCACATTCACTTGCAGGGGCAAAAAGGAATAATTCCCTTTTTTCATTTCGGCTTCCATCTTTTTCAAATTCTCCGGATTGACATCGGCGACTACGACTTTGGCCCCTTCCTCTGCCAGTTTCCGGGTCGTCGCCGCTCCGATTCCCGAGGCCCCACCGGTGATAATGGCTACTTTATCCAAAAATCGCATAAATTCTCCCCCTCCTTACTCCAAAATATTGAACCCGGATGAGGTCATAAGCCGGAACGAACGCGAACATTGATCTGTATTTTTCTTCTCAATCTCAACAGCATGGAAAAGGCGCCCGATCAGCCCCGTGGTTTTAAAATGATTTTCAAAGCCTCCTTTCGGCAGAGTTTTTGAAACCCTTGCTCCGCCTTCTCCAAAGGCATAATTTCCG
>CAZIDC010000040.1:0-12912 GCA_964537885.1 uncultured Syntrophaceae bacterium
CTTGACGGCTTTCAAAGAATAGACTGATTAATCCCTTCTCAAAATACAGCTTTTTTCGCCCAAAAATAAGGTTTTCACCCTATTTTTTTCAAGATTTTTTTTATCAATATAGAATATACAGATCGATCATAAGCCGGGGTTATATTCTTTGGGTTGCGGGAGACCAGTAACTTCGATGCCAATCGAAGGTTGCCTGAATGCTGATCGAACCTCTCGTCGGAGAGCGACCTTCCCTTGGAGGCGATGAAAAAATTTAACCATCAAAATTTTTTCTTGACCTGATATATCGCTTTGGGTCATTAAGCAAATTTTTTTAATCTATCTTTTCGAGTTGCCAGCCATTTATGGAAAAATTGATCCTGAAGAAGTCGGTAAATGCGTAACCATTTATCCTGACCTCTTTGGGAAAATGTTCCTGATTTACAAGGGAGGGTCATCATGAAAAAATTCATAATCGTCCTTTCCATTTTCCCCATTCTTCTCTTTCTCTGGGGTGGCTTACGGCCCAAAGAGGTGGGGGGGAGTGATGGCACCGTGGGAGTGGAGGTCTGTAAAGGTTGTCATGAAGACCGCTACAACACTTACGCCATGTCGACCCATTCCAAAAAAGGCATCCCCAACAGCCCGGCGAATAAGGAAGGATGCGAGACCTGTCACGGCCCGGGGGCTGCCCATGTGGAAAAAAGCGGTGAACGAGGGGTCGGCATCTTTATCTTTAGTAAAAAGATCGCCGATGCCAAATCCAAGTCGGCCAAATGCCTCTCCTGCCATGGGGAAACCAGAGACTTATCCTTTTGGGATCTCAGCAAACATAAGGTTTCCGATGTTTCCTGCGATAATTGCCACACCGTTCATTCCGGGACCCGAAAAAATTTAAAGGCCCCGCAGCCTGACCTCTGTAATATCTGCCATCGGTCTATCCGCGCTCAGCAGAATAAAACCTCCCACCATCCGATCCGGGAAGGAAAACTAAAATGTACGGACTGCCATGATCATCACGGCGGATTCGGCCCCAAAATGATCAAGGCGAATGCTCCCAATGATCTTTGTTACCAGTGCCATGCGGAGAAAAGAGGGCCATTTATGTGGGAACATCCCCCCGTGGACGAAAATTGTTTAAGCTGCCATACCCCCCACGGCAGCAGCCATGCCAAACTCCTGGTCAGGAAGGCACCGCAACTCTGCCAGGCCTGCCATGATTGGACCCAACACCCTGGCACCCTCTACACGAGTTTTAACACTTTCCAGGGAACAGCCAAAGCGAATCGGATGTATGCCCGGGCTTGTTTGAATTGCCACTCAGCCATTCATGGAAGTAACGCTCCATCCTTGAGAGGGAAAACCCATGTACGATAGAGGGGGTGAATCGATGAAGGCGAAAGTTTTTCTGCTCCTGGCGTTTTTCTTTCTTATGCCCCTTTTGAATGTTTCTGCTGAAGAGGGGAAAATAAGCGGGGAAATTTCAGTTGCCGGGCAATTCCTGGATATGAAGGGTGAGAAGGCCAAGTTTAATGAATACCGGGATATCCGTGACGGGGTCACTGGCGACGTTGACCTTCAATATGAAAGAGACAATTACTACCTGGATTTCAATGCCAAAGAAACAGGGCGTAAAGATCAAAGCTACGGGCTCTCGGGGGGGAAATGGGGAAGTTTTAAATATGATTTTCGGTATGACCAGCTCCCCCACAATTTCACCTATGGGGCCAAAACCTTTTACACCGGGGTCGGTGGCGCAAATTTAACCTACCCAACTCATCCCCCGAGCACCGATATTTCTTCCTGGAATACTTTTGATTATTCCCTGGAAAGGAAAAATTATTCCGCGGGGTTCAAGTTTGACTGGTTTAAGCCTTTCTTTTTCGACGTCTCCTTCTCCAGGGAAACGAGGAAAGGGATTTATCCCCTCGGAGCAGCGGGGACAACCCCAGGCGGGATCGCCATAGAGCTGCCCTCGCCCATAGACTACAATACCGACAACATGAAACTGGCGTTGGGTTATATTAAGAACCCTCTCTCCCTGTCGCTCAGTTACGTTTACAGTGTATTCGACAATGAAAACAACAATTTAAACTTCCGCGACCCCGCAACGGTTAATACCGCGGCCACCACCGACACCTTCACTCTGTCCCCCAATAATGATCACTACAAGCTCGACTTTCAAGGGGCAGTGAAGCTACCCTGGAGCAGCAAGTTGAATGCGACCCTGGCCACCTCGAGAACTACCTCCAGCGTCAACCTATTTGATTCTTACGTGGCCGACGTCACCGCAGCCACCTCCAATATCGGCCAGCAAGGAAGAAGGGGAATTACCCTGAATGATTATGTCTTCAATGGAAAAGTAGACACCCAGAATTACAACCTGGTACTCACTTCGAGCCCCCTTTATTTTCTGGATGGTAAATTGTTCTACAAATATTACAAAAGAGACAACAAGTCAGATCAGATCATCACGACAGATCCCGCCGCTTCCCCTGCTACCTTTAGCAACAGCCTGTTCGGGTATCAGAAAGAAAAATATGGCGGCGAACTTGGTTTCAGGCTGCCGGCGAACTTCTACCTGAGCAGCGCCTACACCCGCGGCACAATCAAAAGGGACCGGGAAGATATTCCGAAAAATGAGGAGGATCTTTACGATATCGTTTTGAGATGGAGCGGGCTGGAATTTATGGTGGCCAAGGTGGGGTATGAGAGACTCCATCGCCAGGCGGAGTTTGAAGCTCCGCAGGGCCTCGCGTCGACCGCTGCGGCGAATATCGAAACCTACATCCGGCGCTTTGACGCCGCGGCGAAGGATCGCAACACGTACAAAGCTTCTCTGGAATTCTTTCCGATTGAGGACCTGAATTTTAACCTCGGATACAAATACAAGGATACCGATTATAAAGATACGATCTTGGGTTTGCAAGACGATCAAAGAAATGAATTCAATTTTGATGTCGATTACTTGATCATGAAGAGGGTAAGACTTTTCGGGTATTTCGATTATGAATACGTGAAATTCAATCAATTTCAACGGCAGTTGCCCGGTGGAACTACGGCTTTCAACCCGGCCCTCCCCCCCACCTCAACCGCTTTTAACTGGACCCTAACCCAGACGGAAAAGGATTATGGTTATGGGTTGGGAGCGGAATTTTATCTCCTGCCGAAAAAATTAACCCTCCGGTTGCAGCATAACTATATCAAATCGAATGGATATTCCGATTATGCCTATCTCCTGGATACCAACCCTCTACCTGCTGGGCGGACCAACGACAATATCGATATTTCCGCTTGGGATGATTACCGACTCAGCAATTATATGGTCAAGGTCGTTTACGACATGAGCAAATCATTTTCTTGCACAGTGGGCTGGGCCTATGAGAAATATGTGTATGATGATGCCCAGTACAATGATTACCAGTATGTCCCCGGCACTTCAGGGACCGGTGGGGCCTACCTAACCGGCGCTTACCAAAACCCGTCATACCGGACTAACGTTTTTTTCCTGAGCGCCGCTTATAAGTTTTAACCGGGCTGCCGAAATTAGAACCTTGCCCAAAAAGGAGGGGAAAATGAGATCCTTATCGATAAAGAATTGCCAAGCAATGCTCCTTATGGGGTTATTCCTAAGCGGGTCCATCAGTGGATGCGCGACCGGAAAGTGGGGTTTTATTGACAAGGACGAAAAGGTGGCTATCCAGCAGAAATTTGAGGATGCGACTCCTTTTGCCGAAGGATTAGCTGGAGTCAAGATCGGCACTAAATGGGGCTATATTGATAAGACCGGAAAAATCGTCATCGAACCCCAATTCGAAGCAGCCTGGCGTTTCCAGGAAGAGCTGGCCGCAGTCATGGCTGGGGGGAAATGGGGTTTTATAGATAAAACCGGGAAATTCGTCATTCAACCCCAATTTGAGGATGCTTCTTCCTTCTCCGCTGGACTTGCCCCGGTCGAGTTGGGGGGCAAGTGGGGATACATTGATAAAAGCGGGAAGGAAACGATCAAGCCTCAATTTGATTACACCTGGCGGTTCTCCGAAGGACTGGCCGCCATAAAAATGGGCGGCCAATGGGGGTTTATCGATAAAAATGGACAGATTGCCATCCAACCGCAGTTTGATGGAGTTTTGTCTTTTTCCGAAGGAGTGGCCGGTATAATCAAAGGGTCCAGGAGGGGTTTCATAGACAAGAGTGGAAAGGTAACAATTCAGCCTCAATTCGCCAATGTATTATCCTTCTCTGAAGGCCTGGCCCCGGTGAAGATTGGACTCCAGTGGGGTTATATCGACAAAACCGGGAAGCTCGCTATTCAACCGCAATTTGAAGTGGCTTTCCCCTTCAGCGAGGATGTAGCACCCGTAAAGATTGCCTATAAATGGGGTTATATTTTTAAAACCGGGCAGGTGGCCATTAGACCACAATATGACGGAGCTTACCCTTTTCATGACGGACTTGCCATGGTTAAAATGGGTAGATCTACCGGCTATATCGATAAGACCGGAAGATACCTGCCCATTTTGTAAGTCAGTGGTTGAGGCTAAATAGTTTTCATCCGGAAAACCAAATTTTCCCCTCCCCCTTAGACTGTGGAGGCAAGGGTGGGACTGAATAAGTACCCTTACCTTTTTCTCATCCCGGGCATTCCCTTAAAGACCATCATTTGGCATAGATGATAATGGCTTCAAAAATAGGGTAATTACCCCATTTCGCTGTAGGGCCTTTTTTGGTATAAATAACCTATAGGGGAAAAAATGATAAAAAATAGATGGAGGATTTAAGGCTCGCTTCATTTTACTGGAGGATGAAAAATGAATAATACTCTAAATATTCTCATCGGAGGAGAGGCGGGACAGGGCCTCGTTACCGTCGGCGAGATTCTGGCCAAGAGCCTCGTGCGCAAAGGCTACTACATCGTAGTCACCCAGAGTTATCAGTCCAGGATTCGGGGCGGACACAACACTTTTTCTATCCGCGTAGGGCCAGATGAAATTTTCGCGCCGCAGGAATCTATCGATCTTCTGGTCGCCCTGAATGATGAAACCCTCACCCTTCACCAGAAAGAATTATCTTCCGGGGGGCGCATCGTGGCCGACCAGGGATGTTCCCTTGATGAAGAAAACTGTCTTAAAGTTCCCTTCGGACATCTAACTTCTGAAAAGTTCTCAAATATCGCCGCCCTGGGAGTAGTCTGCTCTCTTCTCGGTCTGGAAGAGGCCGTTGTGGGCCAAACCCTGGAGGATTTTTTCGGCAAAAAGGTTCCCGGCATGGCGGAAGAAAACCGGCGGGTGCTGGGGGAAGCTTGGCGCTGGACTTCAGCCCAGTCTTTTCCCTTCGCCAAACTTCCTCTTCCCTCGAAGCCCACCTCTCGACTGATGATGCACGGAAATGAAGCCATTGCTCTGGGAGCCATTTCAGCAGGCTTGAAATTTTACTCCTTCTATCCCATGACTCCATCCACTTCCATCGGCCTTGCCCTCGCCCGGCTGGCCGAAAAAATGGGTCTGATCGTGGAGCAAGCGGAAGATGAAATTGCCGCCATCAACCTGGCCCTGGGCGCTTCCTTTGCCGGCGCGGCAAGTATGGTAGCCACATCCGGAGGGGGGTTTGCCCTGATGGTGGAAGGGGTGAGCCTGGCCGGAATGACCGAGACTCCTATGGTAATCGTAGTGGCCCAGCGTCCGGGTCCGGCTACAGGCCTGCCCACGCGCACAGAGCAAGGGGATTTAAACTTCGTGCTCCATGCCGGCCACGGGGAGTTTCCCCGGGCCATCTTTGCTCCTGGAACGGTGGAGGAGTGTTTTCATCTTACGCGCCAGGCCTTTGTCCTGGCTGAAAAATTCCAGGGGCCAATGTTTATTCTTACGGATCAGTTTCTTTCGGACTCCTACCGGGCCATTATCCCGTTCGATATTGAAAATTTGATGCCTGTCCGTCCCTCCCATGATGCCGCTCCCGCTGCCCTTCCCTACCGCCGCTTTGCTGTTACCGACAGTGGAATCTCCCCCCGCCTCCTTCCCGGGCTGAGTGAGCACCTGGTCATAGCCGGAAGCGATGAGCATACCGAAGACGGCCACCTTACCGAGGACCTTTCGGTGCGCAAGCAAATGGTGGAAAAGAGATTGAAAAAAACGGAGGGGATTCGCCGGGATGTTATTCGGCCGGAGTTTAAAGGAGATCCCCATTCCGACCTCCTCTTAATCTCCTGGGGCTCGAGTAAGGGGTCAGTTCGGGAAGCAGCTTCCTCGATGAGTTCTCCCGGTAGACGCGTCGCCACCCTTCATTTCTCTCAAGTATGGCCTCTGGTACCGGAACAATTCGTGGGGTCCCTTCAAGAGGCCCGGAAGGTGGTTTGTGTAGAGGGGAATGCCACCGGGCAACTGGCCGGCCTCATTCGCCGGGAGACCGGATTCGAAGTTCATCAACGCATCAATCGCTATGACGGCCTCCCGCTTACTCCAGAATACATCCTTCGGGAATTAAAATGAGGAGAAAATATGGTTACGATCGATGATTACGGAAAATATGAAACGGCCTGGTGCCCGGGCTGCGGCAATTTCTCCATTCAGAAAGCGGTGAGGCAGGCTCTGGTTGCCAGCCAGCTGCCTCCCCACCGGGTTCTCTTCGTGTCGGGAATCGGCCAGGCGGCCAAAGCTCCCCACTACCTGAACGTAAACCTCTTCGATGGACTCCACGGTCGATCTCTGCCGACGGCCACCGGGGCCAAGCTGGCCAATCCCAGTTTGACCGTCATCGTTGAAAGCGGAGACGGCTGCAGTTATGGGGAAGGAGGAAACCATTTTCTGGCGGCCATCCGCCGCAATATAAACCTTACCCTGCTGGTTCACAACAATCAGGTTTACGGGTTGACCAAAGGACAGGCCAGCCCTACCTCCGAACCAGGGTTCATCACCAAGGCTCAGCCCGGAGGGGTCACTTCTGCCCCCTTCAATCCTGTGGCCGTGGCCGTGGCCATGCACGCGGGTTTTGTCGCCAGAGCTTTTTCCGGGCTGGAAGACCATCTTTCTGCCTTGATCCAGCAGGCCATCGCCCACAGGGGTTTCTCTCTCATCGATATCCTGCAACCCTGTGTCTCCTTCAATAAGGTCAACACTTTCAGCTGGTATAAGAAACGATGCCGGGAAATGCCGCCGGACTACGACCCGAAAAACTGGGAAACCGCCATGAAAGTTGCTGAAGAATGGGGAGACGCCATCCCCATCGGGATTATTTACCGCAACGACCGGCCTCCGTTTGAAGAGAATTTTCCCCTGCTACAGGAAGGGCCTTGGGTTGGGCGGGATGTAGACCGGAAGATGTTGTTGAAAATCATGGAAGGATACCGTTAGAAAAATAGGAAGGTGACTGACGATATCCAGGAATTTAGGAGAGTTCCGGGATTAGCGTTATAAAATTGGCCTTAGAGATTAGGGAAGGCCTTCCCTAATCTCTTTCCCCTGTACCGTGTTTTTTCGACCTTAGGCTCCTCCCTGGGGTGCGGCAGCGCCCTGTCTGGCGACAAACCCCTGGGTCTGCAAACCAGTGGCCGATGGCGTCCCGGCGATTTGCGCAAGATAGGTTTCGCCGAGCTTCTCGATATGATCATTGACGTTGTCAAAGTAGTTGAAATGCACCTGTTCCTCATCGATGATGGTTTCAAAGATTTTCACGCTGGTGCTGTCTCCGTTTTCTCTGCACACCAACAGGAATTGGTTGTAAGACTCGATTGTATCGTCCTCGAGTTTGGCATCAAAGGAAAAGACGGACTGGACTTTCTGCCCCTTTTCAATCTTTCCGGCAGGCTCTGCGGTCGGTTCTCCGCCCAAGACTTTGATGCGCTCGGCAAACATCTCGGCATGGCGCATCTCATCGATCGCTATGAGCTTGACCTTCGCGGCCATATCTCCGTAATCCAGATTGTCCAAATTGTAGTGCTGGTTCATGTACTGGGTGATAGCCTGCAACTCCATGCCGCGCGCCTTGTTCAAAACCTCCATTACCTTTTGTTTCCTTTGTTCTTTAGTATTTTGATCCATCATCCACCTCCGTTTTGTCTATTTTCTTGATTAGGTTCAAAGAATAATCGCTTACCCTATTTTAAGGCATGTCCTTGCACACCTGCCGCAGGATTTTGACCAGAACGCTGTTTTCCTTCCGGCTGCGCACGGCGATGCGGAAAAAGAACGGGCCGATGTGATGGAAAGAATTACAGTCCCGGATGAGAAGACCGTGGGGGATCAGGTTTTCCCGGAGTCCGGCCGCGCTCATGTTGAGGGAGGGGTGCAACTGGACCAAAAGGAAATTGGCGGCGCTGGGGTAGGGGATAAAACCGGGAATGGACCTGAGGCCATGGATTAAACGTTCGCGCTCCCGGTTGACGAGCTCTTTGGTCCGGGCAATGTAAGCCCTGTCTTTCAAGCTTTCCACGGCCGCGACCTGAGCCAGAGCGTTCACCCTCCAGGGTTCCTTGGCCTGGTGGAATTTCTTGATGACCTGGGGATTGGAAATCATATAGCCGACCCGCAGGCCGGGCAGGGCAAAGAATGTCGTCAACGACCTGAGGATGACGAGTCGCGAAGAAGCCCCGGCTTCTTCTTTCATCGATTCTTCCTCGGTGAAGTCGATGAAAGCCTCGTCCAGGATAAGCCAAACCTTCTGCCTCTCGGCCTGGACCAAAATTTTTCGCAGGTCTTTTTTCTCGGTCCGAATCCCGGTGGGGTTGTTGGGGTTGCAGAGGAAAAGGGCGTCGTAACCCCGGGTGAGGGCGAAAAGAAGGCTTTCCACATTAAGTTCGAAGCCGTCTTCCTCCTGGGTTTCAAAATAATGAACGCCGCCGGTTTGCCCTTCCGCTGCCCTTTCGAGGGCGTTTTCGTACTCGCGGAAAGTCGGCGTAACAATAAGGGGACGCTGAATCTTCAGAACGTGGGGAAGGGCATAAATGAACTCCGTGGATCCAGCGCCAATTAGGATCTGGTCTTCCCCCAATCCGTGGAATTGGGCCAAGGTCTTGATCAAGGCCGAACATTGCGGATCGGGATAGTGGAGAACTGCGGCGAGGTTTTCTCTCAACTTTTTTTCGGCTTTTTTGGAAAGCCCGAGGGGATTGATGGAAGCGCTAAAGTCCACCATTTCATCCAGGTTCAGGCCAAACTGCCGGGAAATTTCATAGGTATTTCTGTTGTGGATTTGGTTCAAGAACAATCCCTCAGAAGGGTTCTAGGATTCAAGGGGTCAAGGGTTCGAGTGAAAAAAACTCTTTTTTTAATATTTCACTTGACCCCTTGAACTCCTGACCTCTTGGCCCCTGTCTTTTTAATTTAACCACAAAGAAGCTGTTATCGCAAATTAATTTTGAAAATCTGCGTCCCCCAAATTATTTTTTAGCTGTCCGAAGACTTGGGGGCCGGAACCTGCCGGCAAAGGCTCCATGCCTGGAAGCGCGGGGTGTAACGAATTAAGAAACCCTCAGCTTCCCCCGTTTTTACCTTAAAGTAGTCATGCCTGATATCTTTGGGGTCCGGCCCGCCCTCATACCAGCGGTCGAGGACGGCGATGATCTCGTGGCGCTCATTGTGATAAACGAAGGCCCGGGGGGTCTCCTCTCCCTTGTACCCGGCATAACACTCCACCTGAATTTCCTCAAAGACCCATTCTTTTTTCATATCCATTCACCGCCGAGATCACCGAGAACGCTGAGAAAAAATTGAAATTAAACCAATTAAACTTTTTAGGGATTAAGATAATATGATTTTGATTTGTGATTTTAGTTTTTGATTATTGATGAACTCGTTAAAAGCCAGGAAAGAGTCATTGCGAGTCCGCCTGAGGCGGACGAAGCAATCTCCTTTTTGTAAGTGCCTGAAAATACAAGATTGCTTCGTCGTCCCGCAAAGGCGGAACTCCTCGCAAAGACAAGAACGAGACTTTTTACGAATCCATCATTATTGATTTCCATTCTTTTATTCTCCGCGACCTCAGCGTGCTCTGCGGTGATTATTTTCTTCAAAGAATTTTAAAGACGATCCCCACCTTTAACCAGCCTTCCTTATAGGGCAAAGGAGCGGCGTCGCGGACGGTTTCGATGGAAGCCTTATCTAAAATTTCCGAACCGGAGGACTCGATGATTTCCACAGCCTCCACCTGCCCTCCCGGCTTGAGTTTAAAGCGCACGGTGGCCGTTCCCTCGATCCCCATCTTCCGGGCTACTCTGGGATATCGTTTGGCCGCTTCGATTTTGCGGATGATGTGCAATAGAGTTTGATCGACCTCTTTGGAGGGCGGTCGGATATTGCTCAGGGTAAGAGGCACCCCATCCCCTTTTGCCGGACCGGAATTCAGGTTTTCCCCGCCGGCTTTCATCCCCGGCTCGTCCGCCCCGGAGGGAATGGATGCCATAATCTTGAACGCGGAACCTTCCTTCATCCTCGAGTCTCGGTTCTCTCCTTGCGTCCGGATCATGGCCTCCATTTTGTTGATCCTTAGGGCTTCTTCACGTACATCCGGGGGACCTGCGATAGTTTGTTCTATTTCAGCGGTTATCAACTGGGGTTCTTGCGCCCTTTCTTCCTCCCTTTTCTCCTTCTCTTCCTTTTTCTTTTCCTCTGCAAAAGTTACCGGAGGTTGATCCTTTTTCTCCTCCTGGTCATCTTTTTTAATTTCCTTTTGTAAGGGAGGAGACGGAAGGGGTTCCCTTTTCTCCCGGAATTGCTTTTTCTCCTTGAGGCCCGGATGGCGGATCTCTGGAGCCTTCTTCTCTTCTATTTTTTCAATTAGGGACACCTCGATGGGTTTCCGGGTGGATAGCTTACTGGCCAGAGGGGTCTCCCAGGAAAAGAGGAAAAGGAGCAAGACTCCGTGAAAGAAAAGCGATAGGAAGAAGAAACGTTTCATAAAAAACCGGCCTACGGTTCAAGGCACATATTTTTTTGCCTTGCGCCTTGAACCTTGAGCCCTGAACCTTTTTTAAAAAGCAAAGGAAACTCCCCCATGCAAAGAACGTGGAGGCATGGGGTAGCCCTCCGAGATCTGGTAATCCCGGTTCAGGGCGTTCGTCAGGTTAAAAAAGGCTTCACCCTTCAGGTTTTGGTAGATCTTTAATTTATAGGCCAAGCGGGCGTCCAGGACGAAATAATCCCGGTTGAGCGTGCTCGTTTGACTGAGATAGTACTGGACATACCGCCCCTTTAAACTCGCCATCAAGCCGAAGGAAGTTGTATACTCGACTCCGGCATTTACAGTGTGTTTGGGTTTTAGGGGAATGGGGTCCCCTGTGCTTAAGTCCTGTGGGTATAGATAGGTGTAATTGAGGGGGATCGCCAGTCCTCGGAGCGGATAAAAGACCAGCTCGGTTTCCACCCCCCAGATCTCCGCTGCATTGACATTACTCGGGCGGAACTGAAAGTCCGACTCCATCTGCCAGATAATGAGGTCTTTTACCCTGCGGAAAAATCCGGCGGTTTTAAAGAGCGCTAAGCCGCCGAATTTTTTCTCTCCCCCCAGTTCGTAAGACCAGGCTTTCTCCGGCTGGAGGTTGGGGTTACCGGCGGTATAGGCATCTTCCGGCCAAAAAAGGTCGTCGAAAGTGGGGGCCCGGAAGGAGCGCGCTGCCGAAGCTCTGATGCGGGTATCCCAGGGGAGTCGGAAGACCAGCCCCAAACGGGGATTGAACTGCTCTTCGTAAATGGAATGCAGGTCATAGCGAGCGCCCACCGTAGCAGTTAATGGTTTGGCCACCTCGATTTCATCTTGAAGATAGAAGGCCCCCCGGGTTGCCTGATGGATCCCCGACGCACTGCTATTCACCCGGTCCTGGATGGTTTCCACGCCTCCGGTCAGGAAGTGACTCCTCCCGAAAGCCAAATTGGCCTGGATTTCCCCGCCGCTCGCATAATTCTTATGCAGGAAGGAAGATCCCACGGTGATCCCCTGGGTTCCCGGTTCGAAGGTTCGGCGGTAGATGTTCTGGAATCCCCTAATGTTAAAGTCCAGTTGAGAATGGATCTTCCCCCGATAGTTCAGATCCAGCTGAGTGATATCGTCTTTCTGGCGGTCGTCCGGGTCCGGGAAGGTCTCGGAACCCGGAACCCCGATTTCCTTTAGAAGCTTACGGGCCGAAAAATTCAACTGAGATTGAGAGGTAAAGTCATAGCCAATTTCTCCTCCCAAAACCAAGCCATCATAATCGCTGTTGGGGCGATAGCCATTCGACTTATCTTTTCCGATCGAAAGGCCGTACCCGAAGGGACCCGGTTTCCAGCGATGGGTCAAAGAATAGGATTGAGTGTCGAAGCGGCCGTAAGAGGTTGAGGCCCGAACCTCGGGCTCTTTGGACGGGGCTTTGGTGATGATGTTAATGACCCCCCCCATGGCATCCGCTCCGTACAGAGCCGACGCCGCTCCCCGGAGGACCTCGATCCGTTCGATGTCGTCCTTATTCACCGGCAGGTTGCTCAGGTCAAATTTACCCGATTGGGCGTCATTGACCCGGCGGCCGTTGAGAAGGATTAATACCTGCTCGGATTCTGATCCGCGGATCTTCGGAATCGAGACCGCTCCCCTTGGTCCATACTGGGCCACTTCTACTCCCGCTGCCCGCTGGATGATTTCAGCGATAGATTGGTCGGGCGTTTTCAGGATTTCTTCCCGCGTAATCACGCTGGTGGATTGAGGAACCTCGCTGATCTCCACCTCGGTTTTAGTCGCCGTGACGACTACCTTCCCCACGTCTACCTCCGCACTCCACCCATTCAGACCGGCAAAGACCAAAGCCAACCCAACGAAGACCGATACACCTACTTTTTCCAACTTCATTTTTTCCTCCTTTCCCGCGAAAGGTCGGAAAGCTTTCTGAAAAATCAGGTCTACTGGCTTAGGGCCTCCTACTTACCACGCCTTCCCGGACGATATCCAGTGGCCTAAAAACAGCTTTCAGCT
>CAZIDC010000041.1:0-12856 GCA_964537885.1 uncultured Syntrophaceae bacterium
CAGTTGATCGAGGCTTTTGAACTCCATCGTATTTCCACCTCCTTGCAGAGAATGAAATAACCGCAGCGCAAGATTATCATAAAGTTTTTTTGAAAATAAAGTCAACGGGTTTCTTTTTTACGCCCGGCTGGGAGGGTGCCTTCCGCTGCCCGAAGCTGTGAAAAAATTGGGGTAGGGGGAAAGGAGAGGCTTCACTCATGTCCAGGAGACAGAAAAATTCGCACCGCCAAAATGATGCGGTGCTCTCCTTGCTGCCGGCAGTGGAATCAATTTCGGTTAGGCCCAAAGGCAATCCTTATATATGTACATGGTTTTGTTCCAAGTTGCCAGCGTCCCTTCGCGGAAGACAGGGTATCCGTTGAGGATCATCCCTGTCCCCCCCGATTTTGGTCCGCCTCAGGCGGACGAATTTTTCCGCCCCCTGGACAAAAAGAAAAGCCGATTTCGCTGCCGATTTAAATTTTTTCACAGCTTCCCCGAACGAAGGGGTAATTTTTTCTTGGGCTGGGGCGGGGCTTCTCACATTTCTCTTTCTCCCCAGCCTTCCCACGTGGAATCACGGCCTTCTTTTCTAAGAAAGACCGATCCCCCTGATTCAGTCCCGCTTAAAGCGGGAAAGGCACCCTCCCAGCCGGGCCAGGAAAACGCCTGGCCCCTCCCATCTGAACATCTCTCATCGCTATGAATTCACCAATAAAAATGAAAACTGAAGGTAGGCAAGGGCTCGGAAAGCCTTTGACAATGAGCCTGGTTGATGTTATTTTGTATTTTGAGATAGGACGCAGGGGAGAAAGAGCCTTTTAAAAATGAGGGGTCGAGGGAAGCAAATTATGGAGCCTCATTATTAGGAAAGGAGATTATATGCCGACCAAGGTTGGAATCAACGGCTTTGGAAGGATCGGGAGGAGCGTGCTCCGGGCCGCTTTAGAGGGGCAAGAATTCTCCGATCTCGAGATTGTGGCCATCAATGACCTGACGGATAATGCTACCCTGGCCCATTTGCTGCGGTATGATTCCATCATGGGGAGGTTGAAAGCCGAGGTTAAGGTCACCGAAAAGGGATTGGTGGTCGATGGGAAAGAAGTCGTCATTACCGCCAGAAAAGACCCGGCCCAGATTCCCTGGAGGGATTTATCCGTTGAATACGTTGTGGAGTCCACCGGGCTGTTCACCGAGGCCAATCGATCCCGCGCCCATTTAGATGCCGGAGCCCGCAAGGTTATCATCACCGCCCCGGCCAAGGGAGAGGACATCACCGTCGTGATGGGCGTGAATGAGTATGATTATAAACCTTACGAACATCACATCGTATCCAATGCCTCGTGCACCACGAACTGTCTGGCTCCGATTGCCAAGGTCATTCTGGAAAAATTCGGCATTCGCCGGGGCCTGATGACCACCGTGCATTCTTACACCAATGACCAGCGCATCCTTGATTTTCCCCACAGCGATCTGAGGAGGGCGCGGGCGGCCGCTCTCTCCATGATTCCCACCAAAACAGGGGCGGCATCGGCCGTGGCCTTAGTCATCCCGGAATTAAAGGGCAAGTTCGACGGCTTAGCCGTACGGGTTCCCACGCCCAATGTTTCCCTGGTTGACTTGGTGATGGAAGTCGAGCAGGAGGTGACGGTTAAGGAAGTCAATGAGGCGCTCAAGAATGCCGCCAACCGTTTCCTCGGGTATACGGAAGAACCCCTCGTTTCCATAGATTTTCAGGGGGATCCCCACTCCTCAATGGTGGATGGCTTGTCAACCAAGGCAATCGGCACTATGGTGAAAGTTCTTTCCTGGTACGATAACGAATGGGGCTATTCCAATCGGGTCCTGGACCTCATTCGGCACATGGATTCCGAAAAGCCTGTCTAAGAACCGGAGGCTTAAGGGATGGCAGTCCAACAAGGCCCAATAAACACCGAACTGGATCGGCGGGGCCAAGAAATTCCCGAGGGGGTCCTCGAGTCCGATGCCCTGCGCAGCAACTTAGAGGAGACCGCAGTCGACCGGGTAACCGTGGACCCCAAATACGAGGTCCTGCACGAGACGGTAACGGGGTATCGAGGAATCCTGAAGACGGTTGAAACCCTCCTTTTCGAGCTGAATCATCCTTTTAAAAATTGGGAATTCATCCTGCCGGAAATGCGGGGTTTTGCCCTGAAGCATTTCTCCTCCTACGCCCGCCATCCCAAGGGACCGCAGGCCGTCTCCGTGATTATCGACGTTTTTTTAGACGCGGTGATGAATTCGAGCCGCGACCTCCTGGAAGCGAGGGCGATCGATTACCTCCTTAGCTACATCGAAAAGGTCGCCGCCGAGTTGAATGGAACCACCCGGGAAAGTCTTCTGCCCGTATTGCAAGCCTGCTTCCAGCGTCTTTCCTCCCTTCCGGATAAACAGTTTTTCTTTTTGGCGTCCAGCCATATTCCCCTGAAGCGCATCGGCCAAATCCTCCTTAGGAAACTGCCGGAAGATTCACCGCCCGGCGAGTTCAATGGACTTTTGGCCCGCAGCCTGCGAGCGGCTTATGGATACTGGCTCAAGGAGGAAGACCCCAGCCTCTGGTTTGCCGACGGAGGTGATTCCTTGGCCGGGATGGAGAAGAAAGAGGCTGACATCCTCGAACCCATCTCCCACCGGCGCCTCCAGCAATACCTGTCCGAACTGGATCGTTTTTCTTCCGCGGATTTACTCTCGCGAGAGGATGGTTCCGTGGAAACTCTCCGGAACCTCCTTACGCTACCGGGTTACCTGGAGATTGTCCGGACCTACAAGGAGATCCCCCATCGTTTGAGCGGCCCCCTCTTTGAGACCAAAGAAAGAGGAGAGGATCAACTGGCCCGAAACTGGAAAATTCTCGCCCTCTTTAAGATCATGGAGATCGAGGGCCTGCAGGACGTCCATGAAGAGACGTTGCGGGAAATCTACCATACCCTTGTGGAATTGATCCGGAAGGAACCCCCCGAACGGATGAAAGATTTCCTGCTAAAAACCTTCTCCCTGCTTAAATCGAGCGTGGAAAATTATCCCCAGACCGCTCTCCAATGCATCCAGGCCATCGGGGCCGAGGTTTTTAACCGCGGGTACAGCCCCTTAGTGGAGGTCTTCTTAGAACAGGTTCTCTTTTTCGGCTTTCAATATCCTTCCGTTCGGGGAGTGAACGCCAACTGGGAATTGATCTGCAACCTTTCCCACTTGGTCAACGTCCGGGTGTGGTTGGACATCATTGCCCGCAATCCCAAATGGTGCAGCACCCTCCTTTCGGCATTGATCATCAACCTGCAGTTGGGAGGCACCTGCGTCAGGGACACCGATCTCTTCCAGAAGGAAATCACCAAACTGCTCAATGCCGAAATTGAGCCGGTATACAACCTGATCAAGCAACTGTCCAAACTTCTTCCGGTCTATTTCAACGAAATCGGCGCCGAGGGCCAACTGCGGGATGTGACCACGGAGATTGATGAGCTGAGCGACCGCAAGGATCCCCTCATTCATTTCCTCCGCAAACAAAGCCATGTAGAAAGCAGCAACCTCATCGAGGATTTCATCAAAGGGATCTTCCGCTTCTGGCGCGGGAGGGATAAGAGCGGGCTGAGCCGTTTCCTCCCTTTAGAGATTGGCGAACCACTGCAAACGGAGGGGCCTTTTGTCGACGAAGCCCATACCATCGTTGGCAAGATCTTTGAGGAAAAGAGGTTTACCAAGGAGGAAGACCTCCTGGGGATGACCGACGCGGAAGTTGAGGCTTTCCTACGCGGGATTCCTTCAGCTTCGGCCCGCGAAAAAAAACGGGTCGCCCTGTTAATCAAAATTTACCGTTTGGTCAACCAGAAGTACAATTTGGGGTTTCAGGAAATTCGCTATCACCTGCAGCAGGCCTCCCGCTGGGGGTTTGAAGGTTTGGATGAGCTGCAAAAGGTTTTGGACCGGAATAACACCGTGGAATGCCTGGAAGCCATCCTGACCTACCTGGAAGGGCTGAAAGAGGTCATCATCTCTCCCCAGCGCTTTGAGGCGCGGGAGGATATTTACCGCAAGAGGCATATTGCCGTGGATATCCCCTCGATGTATGGGCGCTACCGGGAGAAAAAATTCGACGCCCTCGGCTTGACCTTCCGCCTGGAAAACCTGGCCAACATTTATTTTGAAAAGCTGATCGACTCCCTCGACCTTTCCTTCATCACCCGGGCGACTTTCTTCGAGCTCATCCGCTGCATCCGTTATTTCTTCCGGGCCATGCAAATCGACGGGATCTCTTCCAATCGGCTGGACAAACACCTGAAGCTTTTAGAAAAGTCTTTGGAGATCAAACGATTCAGTTTCACCCAGTACTTGGACATTTTTCGGGGGTTCTCCGAAGGAGTCAAAGACATCCTTTCGGTCTATTATGTCAACGCCCATAAGAGTAATCTGGCTAACCTGATCCGCCAGATGGGCTTGGGGAACATTTCGCCTAAATATCTTCCCCCCGCGGGCGAAGAGGGCAGCCCCGGCGAGCTGGTTCACCGGATCGGGGAAAGATTCCTGCGCGACCTGATCTCCGGGACTTTTGGCCTGCAGTACCTGGATAATTTTTTGGCAAGAATTCAAGAAACCCTTGGCGAGCAGAAAGAGACCCTGAGCGAGTCTGACTTGGACCTGCTGATGACCTACGATCCCAAAAAGGTCTGTTGCTCGGTCTACCGCCCCCAATCCCTGACCAATGACCTGATCCACCTTGGGAGCAAAGGATACAACCTGGCGGTCCTGGCTTCCGAAGGAGTGCCGGTTCCTCACGGCTTCATCCTGACCACCGAGGTCTTCCGCTGCTGGCGCATCATCGAGCAGTATAAACATGCCCATGACCATTTTGAACGGGAGGTGCGCAGCGGGATTCAGCAGCTCGAGAGGGCCACGGGAAAAGAATTCGGCAACCCTAAGAGCCCCCTGCTCCTGGCCGTGCGCAGCGGGTCAACGATCTCCATGCCCGGGATGATGGCCACCCTGTTGAATGTCGGGATCAACGAGGAGATCGTGGAAGGGTTAGCCCGCTCCGCGGAAGAAACCTGGTTCGCCTGGGACAATTACCGCAGGTTCATCCAATCCTGGGGGATGTCTTTCGGCATGGAGCGGGAAGCTTTCAGCGAGATCATGAGAAGCTTTAAGGCCCGGTATGGGGTGGAGAAGAAGAGGGGATTCTCCGGGGAAGAGATGAAAAGACTGGCCTTAAGCTATCGTCAAGCCGTGGAAGAAAGACATATCACTCTATATGAAGACCCCTGGGCCCAGCTGCAGGTAGCCATCCATCAGGTTCTCAAGTCCTGGGACTCCACCAAGGCCAGGCAGTATAGGGAAATCATGGGCATTTCCGACTCCTGGGGAACCGCCGTAATCATCCAGGCCATGGTTTTCGGCAACCTCAGTCTTTCCTCGGGGAGCGGTGTGGTCTTTACCGCCCATCCGTACCGCAAAATCAGGCGGGTGGCTCTATGGGGGGATTTTACCCCGGGGAACCAGGGAGAGGACATCGTCGGCGGGCTGGTTTCGACTTACCCGATTTCCAAAGAGCAAAAAGAGATCGACGGAAGGGAAGGGGACTTCACCCTGGAGGAAGATTTCTCAGGGGTCTACAAGCGGCTTTTCGAGATCACCAAGACCTTGGTGTACGAGAAAAAATGGAACCCCCAGGAAGTCGAGTTTACCTACGAAAGCCCGGGGGAAGACGGGCTCTACATTCTTCAGACCCGCAACATGGTTTCCGCCAAGAGGGAGAAATTCGAGGTTTTCCTGCCCACAGCTTTGCTGCAGGAAAGTTTCATCGGCAAAGGAATCGGGGTCAGCGGCGGGGCTCTCTCCGGCCGGGCCGTATTTACGCTGGAAGACATCCAGCGGCTGCGGAAAGAAGAAGCGGACACGCCGTTGATCTTGATCCGGTCGGATACGGTTCCCGAAGACATTCAGGTGATCTCCCTTACCGATGGCCTGCTCACGGCCAAAGGCGGCCAGACTTCCCATGCGGCCATCGTCGCTTTTGAGCTGGATAAAACCGCGGTGGTCGGCTGCCGCAACTTAGTGGTTCTGGAAAACGAGGGCCGCTGCCTGATCAACCGAGCGGTGGTCCGGCGGGGAGATTTTATCAGCCTGGATGGGAGAAAGGGTTTGGTCTATTCCGGAAAACAGGAGATCAAAGCCGAAGGAGACTCATATTTAGGACTGATGTGAATAAAGGTTCAGGCGCCTTGCGGGTTATTCTATTAAACGCTGGCAGCGACAGTTGGAAAGGAGGTATTCCGATGACTGATCATCTTAAAACCGGGAAGCCGGGAGAGAGAGAGGAAAAGAGCCCGTTGAAGTTAGGAATAAACGGTCTGGGCCGGATCGGCAAACTTTCGGTCTGGCATCATGTGGCCAGGGGATATTTCTCAGAGCTCATCGTCAACGTCGGCCGGGAAGGGGGAAGGGGGCTGGAAGATATCGCCAGCTACCTCGAAAGGGATAGCACGTACGGTTCACTGGGCCAGTACCTTTACGGCCATAAGGCTGGCCGGGTTATAGACCAATTGAATGAGGAACATGGAACATTCCGGGTTAACGGCACTCCACTAACCGTCCTCCGCAAGGACCGCAATCCCAAAGATATCCCCTGGAGGAGCATAGGGGCTCCTCTGGTGGTAGATTGCACGGGGAAGTTTTTAGACCCCACCGCCCCGCCGGAGCATAAAAACGGGTCGATCCAAGGACACCTGCAAGCCGGAGCCCAGAAGGTCATCGTTTCAGCGCCCTTCAAGATCAAGGACAAAGCGCTTTCCATGCCCCAGGATGCCGTGACCGCGGTTATCGGGATCAATGACGACCAGTACCATCCCAACCGGCACCGCATGATTTCCGCCGCCTCCTGCACCACCACCTGCCTGGCCTTTATGGTCAAACCTCTCCTGGATTATTTCGGGGCGGACAAAATTCTTTCGGCCTCGATGGTGACCGTGCATGCGGCCACCGGCTCGCAGGAAGTACTCGACCGTCTTCCCGACGCCAAGGCGAGCGATCTTCGGAAAAATCGGTCCATCATGAACAACATCATTCTCACCTCAACCGGCGCGGCCAAAGCTTTGGCCCTGGTCATCCCCGAAATGAAACGCATCGGGTTCATCGCTGAATCGGTGCGCATCCCGACGAGCACCGGATCCTTGATTGTTCTGGTCCTGAACATCCAGGACGAAAGCCTGGAACATCCGATCAATCGGGAAGTGGTCAACCGGGTTTACCGGAAAGCCTCCGAAACATACATGAGCCAGTACCTGCTCTATTCCGACCGACAGAATGTTTCTTCGGATATCATCGGGATTCCCTGGGCGGCCGCGGTCATTGAAGGGCAGGAAACCCACACCCGTACAGCCCATATCTGCGTCAACCTGTCCAAAATTCCGGGATTGCCCGCAGGGGTGCCGCAAGAAGGGGGGGGCTGCATTGCTGAAATCCCCGTTACCCAGGCCGTGGTATACGGGTGGTATGATAATGAGCTGGGCAGTTACACCAACATGCTGGGCGACCTGACGGTAAAAATAGCCGAGGGGCTTCATCTCTAAATCCTTCAAACCAGCATTCACCGCCGAGGGTGCAGAGGTCGCCTAGTACCCCCTCCAATTACGGCAAATTAATGGGAAAAAAGGAAAAGTGCAAGGGAGCAAATTTTCCCCTTGACATACAATATATAGTGGTTTATTTTAAACCTCATACTAAATAAGCCATTTCGTGTGGAGGTCGGAACATGGGATCCGTTGACCCTGAGGTATGCCAAGTCGGGCCAGAAAAGGAAGAAAGCTTTAAGAAAGCAAAAAGCGCAGCCTCCGGCAAAGCCCATCCTGGCCTTGCCGGTTCAGAGAAACAGTCTCCTTTGTCAACCTCCCGGCTTGCTTCGGAGGGGGCGGGAAACGAAACCACAGACATGGCTCTGTTCGTCCGGACATCCAGTGAAACCCTCTCCGATTGGAACCGGCAGCGGATCGTGGATGCCCTCTTGCGGGAGACCACCGTCGATCGGGATACGGCCGAGAAGGTCAGCCACGAGGTGGAAGAGCAGATCGTGGCTTCGAGAATCTCCCTGCTTACGGCCCCCCTGGTTCGTGAATTGGTGGATGCTAAACTCATCGAATACGGCCTGGAAGAAGCCCGGAAAATGCACACCCGCCTGGGTGTCCCGCTCTATGATGTCGATCAACTCATCCTCCACCCGAACCGAGAAAACGCCAATGTTCCCCACGGGCCGGAAGCCACCAACCTGACCCTGGCCGAGAGGATCAAGAAAGAATATGCCCTTCTCAACGTCTTTTCCCAGGAGATCGGCGACGCCCATATGCGGGGAGATCTGCACCTCCATGACTTAGGGTTTGTCGACCGCCCGTATTGCTCGGGACAGTCTTTGGAATACATCAAGAAATTCGGCCTCAACCTGCCCAATTCCCTCTCTATGGCCAAACCAGCAAAGCATCCCGAAGTACTCCTGGCCCACATGGTCAAGTTTGCCGCCGCCCTGCAGAGTAACTTTGCCGGGGCCATCGGGTGGGATGCGGTCAACCTTTTCTTTGCTCCCTATCTCGAGGGCCTGAGCGACCGGGAAGTGCACCAGTTAGCTCAGATGCTGGTTTATGAATTTTCCCAGCAGGCGGTAGCCCGCGGCGGGCAGGCCATCTTCACCGACATCAATCTTTACTGGGAAGTCCCCCGACACTTTGAGGATGTAATGGCCATCGGCCCCGCGGGGGAGTTCACCGGGAAAACGTACGCCGAGTACGCCAGCGAGGCCCAGAGGTTTGTCTGGGCCCTCTTCGATGTTTACCGGGAAGGGGACGCCGTCGGCCGGCCGTTTTTCTTCCCCAAACCCTTGGTGCACATCACGGAAAAATTCTTTCAAACCCCCGGCCATATGGATTTCCTGAACCATATCTGCGACGTGGCTGCGGAAAAGGGCAACACCTATTTCGTCTTTGACCGCGGCAGCACGGCCAAGGTCTCCGAATGCTGCCGCCTCTCCTTCAAGCTGGAGCAGTCTGACCTGGAGGATGCGAAGTTCCCCTGGCGTATGCGTTATTGCGCCCTTCAGAACGTTACCCTCAACCTCCCCCGGATTGCCTACCAGTCCGGCGGAGATGACACCAAGCTTTACGCTAAAATTTTAGAGGCCTTCAACAAGGCCGTGCGGGCGCACTTGGAGAAAAAGGCCTTTTTGGAGCGTTTGCTTTCCCTCGGGGATAACGGCCCGCTGGCCCTTTTGACCATGAACAAAGACGGTGCACCCTACCTGCGTATGCATCGGGTGACCAACCTGATTGGCATGGTGGGCCTCAATGAATTGGTTCAGGTTCACAAAGGGAAACAGATTCACGAGTCGGACGAAGCCTTGAAGTTCGGGCTGAAAGTAATCGCCTACATGAAACTCCTGGCGGAAAAGATGAGCCAGAAGCATAACCTGCGCTTTGTCCTGGAACAGACCCCGGCGGAAAGCACGGCCTATCGCTTTGCCAAACTGGATCTCAGGGATTTTTCGCCCCGCTCGGGCTACATCGTTAAAGGGGATCTTTCCCGCGGGGAAGTTTATTACAGCAACTCGACCTACCTGAACGTGGGGTCGGTATTGAACCCGATCGACCGGGTCCGCAAGGAAGGACTCTTCCATCCGTTGATCGAGGCCGGGGCGCTCACCCACATATGGCTGGGAGAGGCCCGGCCCTCCAAAGAATCCTTAGCGAACTTTGTGATCAAGGTTTTTCGCAACTCCCAGAATGACCAGATCGCTTTCTCGCCGGAATTTACGGCTTGCACCGACTGCGGAAGGACTGCCCGTGGCCTGAACGACAAGTGTTCTTACTGCGGTTCGACTCATATTGAGGGAATTACCCGTATCACGGGATATTTCACGAAGATCTCCAGCTGGAATAAAGGAAAACTGGGAGAACTCCGGGACCGCTACCGCAACCAGGGTTATTTTTCCGGGGACGAGCGCCTGGAAGGAAAGACCGGCGAGGGGATCTCCAAGGTGGAAAGACCGGCTAACTCTGCTGGCTTACAAATTTAATCTTTAAAATCCTCCGGGACACAAATCATCGCCGATTTTTAAGAAAATCTTCGTAAAAAAATCTTTTTCAGGGAATAACAGCGAAAATTTATTTCCCAATCCATTTAAAAGGAGGGGGGAAAGTGACGCTCTTTACCAAGGAAGGCTGTGAGAAGTGTGAATACGTCAAAAAGAGAGTGGATTTAAAGAGGCTGGGGGTGAAGGTAGAAGTTTTAGGCCCGGACAACCCCGACTCGTTGGCCCACTTAGCCTGGCATGAATTAGTCAGCGTTGCCGAAACCCAGCTACCCATCCTGGTTCTGGATGATTCTTCCTCCATGACCGGCGCCATCCGCATTAAAAATTACCTGGCGGCCATGACTAACCCATAGACAGAAAAAGAAGTCAGCAGCGGTCAGCGATCAGCCGAAAATTAAAATATAAGGAATCGTCTTCTTTAACCGATGCTGATGGCTGGTGGCTGAAAGCTGAACATGGACTATCCCATCAAAGGATTTATCGAGACCTCTTTCTCGGATTGGCCGGGCAAAGTGGTTGCCGTCCTTTTCCTTCCTTCCTGCAATTGGCGCTGTCTTTACTGCCATAATCACGATCTGGTCTTCCATCCCGAGAAATACCCGGATTTTCCTCTCCAGGATATCATCGAGAATTTGCAGAATCGCCAAGGGTGGATCGACGGGATTTGTTTGACCGGGGGCGAGCCGACCATCCATCCCTGGCTGCCTTCCCTCATCCGGGAATTGAGGTCTGCTCCCGCCCTGAACCTTTCGGGGAGGCCTCCGGAAATCAAGCTGGACACCAACGGAACCCACCCTGAGGTCTTGCAAAGGCTTGTTGCCGAAGGACTATTGGATTATGTGGCCATGGATTTGAAGGGCCCGATGGAGCCCGCCCGCTATGCTGCCATCGTCGGTAGGCCTTTGGCAGCCGAGGGGCTGGAACGGATTCATTTGAGCCTCCAGATCCTTCTCACGGGCGAGGTGGATTATGAACTGCGCACCACTGTAGTGCCTACACTCCTTGAGGAGGAAGACATCTATGAGATCGCCCGCCGGGTGCAGGGGGCCCGGCGCTATACCCTGCAAACATTCAATCCCAAGCATGCCCTGCAGGAAAGCCTGAGGAGCGTCCCCCCGTTTGATGAAATAACCATGAACCGCATGCAGAAGAGGGTGAATGAGATCATAAGAAAAGATGTTGCGGGTTCCGTGTTTCGGATTGCCAGACAGGAAATAAAAATAATCACGAAGAGGGAGCATTGATGAAAGATGCGATCGTTCAGGCTTTCCAGGAGAGTGCGGATCTAAAAGTTCACTTCATCCGGCAGAACGCCGGTTCTTTGGGCCAGGTCGTAAACTTGGTTGTGAAAGCTTTCAAGGCTGGCCATAAAGTTCTCCTTTTCGGAAACGGGGGCAGCGCGGCGGACGCCCAGCATATCGCTGCGGAATTCGTCAACCGCTTTCTGATCGAACGGCCTCCTTTGCCCGCCATCGCCCTGACGACCGACACTTCCATCCTGACGAGCATCAGCAACGACTATGGCTACGCCGATTCTTTTTCCAAGCAAGTGAAAGCTTTGGGGAGGGAAGGGGATGTGGCCGTCGGGATCTCAACCAGTGGGGCGGCTCAAAATGTCATCAAGGCCATAAAAGTAGCCAAGGAAATGGGTTTGAAAACGGTTGGATTCGCAGGAGGAGACGGAGGAGAACTGGCCAAGCTGGTGGACATCGCCTTAGTGGTGGATTCTCAGTCCACCCCCAGAATCCAGGAAGTGCACATTACGATCGGCCATGTCCTCTGCGAAATGGTCGACCGGATGCTGTTTCAGCATCCCACTTAAATTTAAAACGCTAAGCGCTTGGCGTTTTTTTTAGAGGGATATTCCATGAAAAAACCGCTTCAGCCCCTGTCCCTTAAAGGAGTCACGACCTATCCCATCGGGAAGAGGAAGAGCCTAGTAAAGGTAGAGGATTTTGCCCGTCCCTTTCCCCGCCGGGGTTCTTTTAGAAAATTCCTGGAGTCCCTCCCCAACTTCCTGGCCGCCAAGGATTTCCGGGAAATCACCGGGCGGATTGCCAAAGCCCACCGCAAGGGGAAGCCGGTTGTCCTCGGAATGGGAGCTCATCCGATTAAAGTGGGCCTGAGCCCTCTGATTGTAGTCCTGATGGAAAAAGGAATCATTCAGGCAGTCGCCATGAATGGAGCCGGAGTGATCCATGATTTCGAAGTCGCTTTTGCTGGCAAGACCTCAGAGGATGTCTCGGCCGAGATCGGCCAGGGTGCTTTTGGCATGGTTGAGGAGACCGGCCGGATGGTTAACCGGGCAATCATTGACGGCTGGGAAAAAGGATGGGGGATCGGGCGTTCCGTTGGAGAAATGATCAGAGCCGGCCAATTTGCCTACCGTAAGATGAGCATTACGGGCGCCGGGGCCAGGCTGGGAATTCCGGTGACCGTTCATGTAGCCGTGGGAACGGACATCATCCATATGCACCCGCAAGCCCATGGGGGGGCCATCGGTGAGGGGAGCCATCGTGACTTTCGCCTCTTCGCTTCGGTGGTCTCTCAACTCCAGGGGGGGGTTTACCTGAATCTGGGTTCGGCAGTAATTTTGCCCGAGGTATTCCTGAAGGCTTTAACCCTCGTGCGCAACCTGGGCTACCGGGTAAAAGATTTCACCACCGTGAATATGGACTTCATCCCTCATTATCGCCCCCTGACCAATGTTGTCAGAAGACCGACCTTGGAAGGAGGAAAAGGGTTCCACCTGACCGGCCATCATGAAATCATGTTTCCCCTTTTAGCGGCCGC
>CAZIDC010000042.1:0-12844 GCA_964537885.1 uncultured Syntrophaceae bacterium
GGAGTCCGGAAAGCTTTGTCTATCTTGCCTCGCCGGAGACGGTTGCGGCTTCGGCCATCGCGGGGAAGATCGCCGATCCCCGGAAGTTCCTCCGCTAATGGAACGGGGGATCGGTTCAAATTCAAGTTCCGCTTTTCTGGAGGAAAGAAAGGAGATCAATTTATGAGTTTGATTGTGCGGGGCAAAGTATGGAAATTCGGGGATCACATCAACACCGACTATATGGCTCCCAGCTTCGGCCGGGAAGAGCCCTGGGAGCAGCGCAAAAAGCATATCTTGCATATTCATAAAGCTTTCACCGAAGAAGGCCGGCCGGGCGATGTAATCGTTGCCGGGAATAACTTCGGCTGCGGATCAAGCCGGGAGGCGGCTCCAGCCAATCTTAAACAATTGGGGATCGGCTGCGTGGTGGCTGAATCCTTTGGCCGGATCTTTTTTCGCAACAGCATCGCCATTGCCTTGCCGGTCATGGCCTGCCAAGGCGTTTCCCTCCTTTTTGCCGAGGGGGATCAGTTGCATCTCGATTTTGCAGAGGCGCTGGTAAAAAATCTAACCACGGGGAAAGAATTAAAGGGCCCAGCCCTATCCCCCGATCTGATCAAGATTGTTCAAGCGGGAGGAATCCTGGCCTTGTTGAAGCAGGAAAGTAAAAAAAGCTCATAAAAATGGATGGTTAGAATGACCGATACCCGCGCCAACCCGGTGATTGAAGTCCAGGATCTGAAGAAGTGGTTTCCCCTCAGAAGGAGCTTTTTTTCTTCCCTCTTTGGAAAAGAGGAGAGCCAGTATTTGAAGGCCGTAGACGGAGTGAATCTTAGGATCCAGCCGGGAGAGGTTTTGGGTTTGGCGGGGGAGAGCGGCTGTGGGAAAAGCACGACCGGCATGACCGTAACCAAACTTTATGAACCCACCTCCGGCAAGATTTTTTTCCGCCAGCAGGAAGTGGCGTCGATCCGGGGAAGGAAAGGTTTAAAAGAATTTCGCAAAAACGTCCAGATTGTTTTCCAAAACCCCTATGAATCCCTGAATCCCCGGTTTACCGTGGTGCAGAGTGTAGAAGAACCCCTGCAGATGTTTCCCCGGTCTCCGGAGGAGATGCATAGCCGGGTTCTCCGGGCGCTAGAGAGGGCGGGGCTGGTCCCGGCGCATTATTTTTTGGATCGGTATCCCCATGAATTAAGTGGCGGGCAATTACAGCGCGTGGCCATCGCCAGGGCCATTGCCGTCGAGCCTTGCTTCCTGGTCGCCGATGAACCCGTTTCCATGCTGGATGTTTCCATCCGGGCGGGAATTCTCAATTTGCTGAATCACTTCGCCCAGGAATTCCACATGGGAATCCTCTATATCTCCCACGATTTATCCACGATGAAGCACATCTGCGCTTCCATTGCCATCATGTATCTCGGGAGAATCGTGGAAAGGGGAACTTCGCAGCAAGTCCTCGAGGCTCCCCAACACCCCTACTCCCAGGCCCTGGTGGCTGCGGTCCCCCTGATGGGGAGCGGGTCCCGGAGGAAAAGGATCCTCCTGGAAGGAGCCGTTCCCAATCCGATTGATCTGCCCCCCGGGTGCCGGTTTTATCCCCGCTGCCCCAAGGGCGAGAAGATTTGTGAGGAAAAAGAACCTGAATTAAACCGCCTAGGAGACGGCCGTTACGTGGCCTGTTATTTATACCATTGATGTCGGCCCGGGGTTGCCTTTGCCGGGCCAGGAGGAAAGAATGGAAAAGAAGAGCAGCGTCATGCGAGAGCTCGTGAAGAGGGATGAACTCTTAATTACCATCATGGTGGGAAGTGCCCATGAGGCCCAGCTTGCGGAAAAGGTTGGCTTCAAGGCGGTGGGGATATCCGGCGCCATTACGAGCACTCAGCTTTTAGGCCTCCCCGATGCGGGATTTCTAACGATGACGGAAATGGTCCAAAACGTTGAACGAATTTGTCGGGCCGTGAATCTGCCCGTGAGGGTGGACTGCGATACCGGCTTTGGCAATGCGATCAATGTCCGGCGCACCGTGGAGCTGGTCATCCGGGCCGGGGCAGCCGCCCTTTTTATTGAGGACCAAGTGGCCCCCAAGCGCTGTGGATTCGTCAAGGGCAAGGAGTTGATTTCCCTGGAGGAGGCCGTTGGCAAGTACCGGGCGGCGATCGATGTGCGCAATGAACTGGACCCGGATTTCATCATCATGGCCCGGACGGATGCCCGGGGGGCCGTGGGAGGAAGTCTGGAGGAGGTGATCCGTCGCGGGAAAGCTTACTTGGATGCTGGAGTGGATATTCTGTATGTCGAGGCCTTACAATCCCGGGAAGAAATCAGGCAGGTACGCCAGGCTCTGAAGGGTTGCTTGCTTTACGCCAGTACGCAGGCGATTCAACCTCCCCTCACCGAACCGGAGATGAAAGAACTGGGTCTTTGCATGGCCGTTTGTTTTGTCAGCCAGATTGCCTCGGTAGCCATGTTTGACTTTCTGGCGGAAATTAAAAAGCGGGGATTGGAGGCTTATAACGAATTTTGGGAAAAAACGAAGACCCATCCTATGGGAGGTTTCAGAGTATTCGACCTGGCAGGTTTCCCCAGGGTTGTGGAGTGGGAGAAGAAGTACCTCTCCCCCGAAAAACTGAAGAAATATGAGCAGTCCCTGGGGATGTACGATCCTCGGGTGGGGCAGCCAAGGCGAGATCAGAAGGAATAAAGGGAAGGAGGGGGAATTGGCCGGGGGCCGCCAGCATGGAAGGAGGAATTTACAGGGCAGTACAGGGCAGGATAAAATGAGAACGAAGGGCCTTACGCCCGAAAAAACAGCGTCTCGCAGGGGAAAACTTGCGACGCTTTCTGGGGAGGAGAGAATGGAGCGAAAAAGTACCGTATTGAGAAAGCTTCTGAAAAGAGACGATCTTCTTTTTACCATCTGGGTGGGAACCGCCCATCAGGCCCAATTGGCGGAAAGGATAGGGTTTCCGGTGGTGGGGATATCTGGTTCTAACACGAGTACTCAGATATTAGGTCTTCCCGATGCGGGGTTTATCACCCTAACCGAATTAGTAGAGAATGTGGACCGTATCTGCCGGGCAGTGACTCTTCCGGTGATCGTAGACTGTGACACCGGGTTTGGCAATGCCATCAATGTCCGCCGTACCGTTGATTCGGTAATCCGGGCTGGGGCGGCCGGCCTTTTTATGGAGGATCAAGTTGCTCCCAAGCGCTGTGGTTTTGTCAAGGGGAAGGAGATTGTCTCTTTGGAAGAAGCGACGGGCAAGTTACGGGCCGCGATCGACGTCCGGAATGATTTGGACCCGGATTTCATCATCATGGCGCGGACGGACGCCAGGGGGGCGGTCGGAGGGAGCCTGGAAGAAGTCATCCGCCGCGGGAAAGCTTATCTGAAGGCGGGGGTGGATATATTCTATGCTGAAGCCCTGCAGTCGCGGGAGGAAATCAGACAGGTGCGCAGCGCCTTGAAGGATTGCTGGCTGGTGGTGACCCCCCATGCGATTGATCCCCCTCTTACCCAAAAAGAGATGCAAGAACTTGGTCTTTGCATGGCCGGCTGTCATATAACCCAAATAGGGTCGGTAGCGATGTACGATTTTCTGGTCGAATTTAAGGAGCGGGGAATACAAGCTTATATCGATTTCAGGCAGAAAACTAAAAACCATCCTTTGGGAGGTTTTGGCATATTTGATATAGCGGGATTTCCCAAGGTAGTAGAGTGGGAGAAGAAGTATCTCTCCCCGGAAAAGTTGGAAAAGTACGAACAGTCCCTTGGGGTTTATGATCCCCGGGTGGGTCATCAAAGAAAAATTTGAAGACCTTAAAGGAAAATCGGCCGTTTGGACTTTTGTCAACCTTTTGTTTGTTAGCCGTTTGCTGGAAAGTCGGTTTTTCGCCGCTCAGCATACTTTTTCCAACAGCCACGCGCTTCGCTTCGCGCTCAAAGACGTCTTTTTCTGTTTTTCAGCATACGGTTAGAGGGAAAATCTGAAGTGGCCAAACACGCAAGCAGGGGGAAAAAAAAGGCAAACTTTAAATAAAGGGAGGTGTATATGGAAGAAAGAGATCAAAGAAAATCCGAAGGTTATTTAGATTCGGGGATGGATCGGCGCACTTTCCTCAAGGTAGCGGGGGTGACGGGCGGGCTGCTGGCCATGCAGGGTCTCGCCCGCAGAGATCTCCTTGCAGCCGAGGCGCGTATTATTGATGTAGAGGATCCCGCCTATAGGGCATTTTATAATTCTCGGAAAGGTTTTTACATGCAGGCCCCCAAGTGGGTTGAACAAACCTTACGTAGGTTGCAGTGGCCCAAAGCGGGAGAAGCGGTGCCGGAAATCGGGGTTTTGGTTATCGCCACCAACCAATTCTGGATCGATATCATGCGCAAAGTATCGGCCGATGTCCAACAATTGGGTTTGAAATATAACGTGCAGCCCGTGTCCAACGCTCGGTGGTTGGAAGATATCAATCAGCATGTCCACGGGGACATCGAGTTGCACCCGTCCATTATGCGGGCGGAGAGATTAGATGCTTCCGAATGGCTCACCTCGCGGGCTTACGGCCTGGATCGGCGAAACTATGGAGAATGGGTCAATAAAGAATTCGATCAATTGATCCCCTTGCAGGCGGGCGAGAGCGACGCCAAAAAGCGACTCGAATACGTCCAAAAAGCCCAGAAAATCCTGGCCGAAGACTACTACATCACCCAGATCGGTTGGGGGCCATCCATCATTGAGGCTTACAACAGCGAGCAGTGGGAGGGGGTGGTGCCTACCCGAGGCTTCGGCATTACTTCCCTCGACATGTTCTGGACCTACCTTAAGATCCAGCCAAAGACTTCCCGCAAGCGGTTGGTGGTGGGGCTCACGCAGCTCCTTGAAACCACCAATATGTTTGCCGCCGGTCATCGATTCCGTGCCGTCGGGCGGATGATTTACGACCGTTTGGCCTATCTGGACAAGGACCTCAAGGTAATCCCCTGGGCGGCGGAATCGTGGACCAAGGTGGATAACCGGACTTGGGATATCAAGCTGCGCGGGGGAATGAAATTCCACGATGGCCGACCCGTGACGGTAGAGGATTTAAAATTTACCTTCGACTTTATGATGAAATACGAAAGAGGGATCTTTTATACGACCAATCAATTTCTGGAAAAAGTGGAAATCGTGGACCGGGAGAACCGCCTGGTCCGCTTTCGGTTTAAGCAACCCTATGGAGAGTTCGAGATGTTTTTCCTTGTGCTCAACATTATCATTCCCAAGCATGTTTTCGAAGGGATCATGGAAAAGCAAAAGGTGGGTGACAATCCACGGTTGCTGGAAATCCCCCATCCGATTGGGAGTGGTCCTTTCAAGTTTGGTCCTTATAAGAAAGATGCCCAGTTGCTCCTGATGGCCAATAAGGAGCATTTTTCCGCCCCGAAGATCGATGAGCTGTTGCTAGTGGTGGTTCCCAGTGTTGACGGCATCATGGGGCGACTGGAATCGCAGGAAATTGACCTGGCGGAAGAGATTTATTTAACCACCTCTCAGGCCAAACAACTGGGAAAGTCCAAGCATCTTTCCATCGTTCGCACTCCGGACATCAAATGGTTCCATGCGGTTTCCAGGCCTTCCTGGCTTCCCTGGCGGGATATCGAGTTTCGCCGCGCCTGGCATCATTCCTTCGACCGGGAATTTTTAGTAAAAGTGGTCTGGGAGGGGGAGGGGCGGGTTCCCACCTCCAACACCTTTTTTGTGCCGGGTAACCCCTGGCACAACCCGAACTTGCCGCCGCTTCCCCAATACGATTTAAAGTTGGCCCGGCAGATTCTCAAAGATGCGGGGTACAGTTGGAATAGCGAGGGCCGATTGGTCTATCCGCCGCCCACGGACAAGAAATTCATCGAGCGGGTTACTCGGGTTTGCAAGCCGGGTTACCACTGGGGCGGGTTAAAGATGCAGCCGCGGAGTTAATCGGCAGTTAAAGGAGAAGCCCTCAGGCTTGGCCAGGGGGTTTCTCCTGTTTGGTGGAGAACATAGGTGAGTGGTTTGCGGAAATATATTATTTTCAGGATGCTTTCCCTCCTATTTGTCGTATTCTGCATCCTGACTATTATGTTCGCCCTGTTCAAATTTATGCCCGGCGATCCCACGTCGATCTTTGTCGACAGCCGATATTCGGATGAGATGATCGACCGGCAAAGGAAGCTATGGGGTCTTGATGATCCTCTGGTGGTTCAGTATTTCCGTTATTTGAAAAATATGGCCACTTTTGACTTCGGGAAGTCCTTTTTTCAAATTCAGCCTGTGCATTCGATTGTCACGGAGAAATTGCTTAATACCTGTGCGATGATGGTGCCGGCGTTGATCCTGAGTGTGGTCCTGGGAACGATCTTGGGGGCGGTGGCCGGCTGGAAGCGGGGGACAAAATTCGAGAGGGTAACCATCACCACGAGCTTGTTTCTACGTTCCGCGCCATCCTTTTTCGTCGGGATCGTGGTGCTGATGATTTTCTCCTACAAGTTGCGGTGGTTACCCTCGGGGGGGATGAGTTCAGCGGGCAGTTTCGGGGGGTTTTGGGGCACCATCGCTTCCCTTGACTTCCTCAAACACTTGATTCTTCCAACGTTTGTGTTATTGACCCGCGAAGTTACTGGGCCACTCCTGTTGCTCCGCAGCAGCATGCTGGAAGTGAAAGGCAGCGACTTTCTGGACATTCTGCGGGCCAAGGGGTTGCCGGAAACCCTGATTATCCGCCATGCCACCAGAAATGCCCTGCTTCCCCTGGTCACTTACGTGGCGGTCATGACGGGTCTTTTGTTTCAAGGGCAAGTGCTTTTGGAGATTATCTTTTCTTGGCCGGGGATTGGCAGGGAAATCGTCATGGCCGTGAATGATTTGGATTACCCGGTGGCCCAGGCCTCCTTCTTCTTGATGGCCTTGACCATCCTGGCCATGAATTTTGTGGCCGATTTGCTATACGGTTTAGTCGATCCGCGGGTTACCTACGATTAAACTGGGTTTTTCAGCACTGCCGGAGGGGCCTATGGAGACTGCAGATGTAATCCGTGGAAAAATTTCCAAATTGAGAAAGCGATCGTTTTTGGATTGGCCCCTTCAGGGTCTGAAGGTAACTTTTCAAGATACGCTGGGGGGCATCGGGCTGATTTTGGTGGTTTTCTTCATTATGATGGCCTTGTTGGCTCCTATGGTGGCTCCTTACGGTCCCTTTGAGATTGTTTATAACCCGGATAAATCGGTTCCCCGCCTGGTTCCCCCAAACTCAACCAACTGGCTCGGTACTACCAACCAGGGCATGGACGTTTTCAGCCAACTCTTGTACGGCTCGCGAATTGCCCTGCTGGTAGGGGTGCTTTCTGCCGTCGGCAGCGTTCTGGTCGGTACCCTCGTTGGGCTCTTTTCCGGCTATTTTGGACGATGGGTCGATCAGGTATTAATGCGCCTGACCGATGTTGCTTTTGGGATTCCGTTTTTACCTCTGGCCCTGATCGTGATATCCGTGACCGCCCCCAGCCTCCACATCATCATTCTCATGGTCATTTTTTTTCTGTGGCGCACTACGGCCAGGGTCATCCGCTCCCAGGTCCTGAGTTTGCGGGAAAGGCCATTCATTTGGGCCGCCCGGGCTGCCGGGGCGAGCGATTGGAAAATCCTTTTCTTCCACATTGGGCCCAATGTTCTACCTTTCAGTTTCTTGTATATGGCCATTGGGGTCTCGGCCGGGGTGATGTTGGAAGCTGGATTAAGTTTCCTTGGGTTTGGAGATCCTCATGTCACGAGTTGGGGACAGATGATGAATAAGGCTTTTCATGCTGGAGCCATGCGCAATGCCTGGTGGTGGGTATTACCCCCGGGTATCTGTTTATCGTTGTTCGTCACCTCCACTTTCATGATCACCCGGGCCTACGAAAAAATGATCAATCCCCGATTGCGCGAGATATAGAATGGCGGTCTTGGAAGTCAAAGATTTGAAGGTTTATTACCGAACGATCAAGGGCTATTCCCAGGCGGTCGATGGAGTCTCTTTGCAGATCGAGGAGGGGGAATATCTTGGTCTGGTGGGCGAGTCGGGATGTGGAAAGTCGACGATCGCCAAGGCGATTCTGAGGATTTTGCCGCCCAATGGGGAGATTGTGCATGGGGCAATCCTCTATAAAGGCCAAAATCTCGTTACGATGAAACCCAAGGATTTTAAAGCCATCCAATGGAAAGAGATTTCCATGATCCCCCAGAGCGCCATGTATTCCTTCGACCCCGTTTATCGGGTTGAAGATCAACTGATCGAAGCCATGGAAACGCATGAGAAAAAAACTCCCCAGGCCTTACGGAACAAAATCCGGGAATTGTTTGCGCTGGTGGGGTTGGATGAAGGGAGGCTCAAAGACTACCCCCATCAGTTTAGCGGAGGGATGCGACAACGGGCCATGATTGCCATGTCCTTGGTGCTCGATCCCACCCTGATCCTGGCGGACGAGCCCACCACCGGGCTGGATGTTATTGTACAAGATCAAATTCTATACCGGATCAAGAAAATACACGAGCAGTTGAAGAAGACGATGCTATTGATCACCCATAACATGGCTGTGGTTGCCGAGAACTGCGATAAAATTGCGGTCATGTATGCTGGCAAGATTATGGAATATGGGGGGCAGTCTGTGTTCCATCATCCTTACCATCCTTACACCCTCGGCCTGATCAACGCTTTCCCTGGCCTGGTAGAAATCGGGCGGGAGTTAATTTCCATCCCCGGCTCGCCACCCGATCTTCTTAATCCGCCGAAAGGGTGCCGCTTTCACGAGAGATGTCCCTTTGCCACCGATTTATGTATCGAAGGAGAGCCCTTGTTACAGAGGGTGGATGAAAATCATTTCTCGGCCTGCCATTATCCGGATCAAGTTGAAAAGTTTCGCCATTTGGCCAAAAAACCGGAAACCTGGAGAAGAAATGGAAGAGAAAAAATAGGTAGAATTGAAGAATAAAAATTTGGTAGTGTTAAAAATTCGTTAAGGAGGATGGAAAATGAAACAGGGCAAGATCCTGCGGGAACTGTTGGCCAAGAAAGAGTTACTGATCGCCCCGGCGGCTTATGATGCTCTATCGGCAAGGATTATCGAACAGGCCGGGTTCAAATTGATGGGCGTCAGTGGCTATGGCATCTCCGCCACTATGCTGGGCAAGCCGGATGTGGGTCTTACGACGCTCACTGAGGTGGTAAATGTCGTTCGAAACATTGTCAGCGTCGTGAAAATTCCGGTTTTTTGCGATGTAGATACCGGTTTTGGCAATGCCATTAACGTGATGCGCACCACCGAGGAATTTATCCGGGCAGGCGTGGCGGGTTTTCATATGGAAGATCAAGTGGCCCCCAAGCGTTGTGGGCATGTGGCCGGGAAACAGGTGATCTCCACCGAAGAGGCGGTAGGCAAATACCGGGCAGTGGATCGGATTCGGAAGGAGATGGACCCCGATTTTGTCCTTATTGCCCGCACGGATTCCCTGGGCGCTGTGGGAGGCAGCATCGAGGAGGTGATCCGTCGAGGGAAAGCTTATGTAGAAGCTGGAGCCGATGTGTTTTTTGCGGATGGGATTACGAAAGTGGGGGAGCTGGAACGAATCGTGAAAGAAATCCCTGCCCCCATCCTCTACAATATGGTGGGTCTTTCTCCCCAATTAACCATGTCCCAATTGCAAAAAATGGGGGTGGCGATTGTGGCCGATGCAGGGGGCGCCTTCCGCTCCGCCATGAGAGCCATTTGGGACTATATGCATTGGCTCGCCAAGGGGGGTACGGAGTTCATGATCCAATATGGAAAAGAGATTCAAGGGCATCCCACTGCGAATTTCCATCAATTCATCGGTTTCCCAGAGATTCGTCGATTGGAAGAGCAATATTTACCCAGCGAGGAAGTGCAACGCAAGTATGCCCAATCTATAGGCTATCAGCCTTGAGGATGGTTGGTCGTCCAATGAAAAGGGATTTCAATTCTATACCGATATTTTGAATCAAAAGTTATCGAGGCGACAATATCGTTTCAAAAATTTTAAAAAAGGGGAAGACTCATGGGAATGACAATGGCTGAGAAAATCTTGGCGCGGGCTTCTGGACGTACAAAAGTGGCCCCCGGGGAAATCGTCATGGGCAAAATAGACCGATTGATGATAATTGGGGAAATCTGGCCAGAAATTCTGTCCTTGTTAACCAACTTGGGGGCAGATCGGTTGTGGAACCCCGACCGGGTGGTGGTGGTTCATGAACACATGGCTCCTCCGGCTAACGTTCCCATCGCCGATGCTTTTGTCAAATCCCGCCAGGCGGTAGAAAAATTCGGAATCAAGAATTTTTATGAGATGGGCCGCAGCGGGATCTGCCACCAGCTTTTTGTAGAAAAGGGGTTTGCTCTTCCTGGGCAATTAGTAGTAGGTACAGACTCGCATACAACCACTTACGGAGCCCTGAATGTGGCCTCGCGGGGAATTAATCAGGACCTCCCTTATGTCTTAGTGCGGGGAGAACTTTGGTTTCGGGTTCCGGAGACCATCCGATTTGAGGTCAGCGGAAAGCTTCCCGATGCCGTCATGAGCAAGGATATCTTCTTATTTATCGCCGGGGAATACGGAACGGACGTCGCCCTTTACAAGTCAGTAGAATTTGTCGGGCCCACGGTGGCAGAAATGTCCATCGCCAGCCGGCTGACCATCTCCAACATGGGAATCGAGATCGGGGCAAAGTTCTTGATCTTTGAAGTAGATGAAAAGACCCGGGCGTATTTGAAAGACAGGACCCAAGAACCTTACGAGCCGGTAAAGAGCGACCCAGATGCGGTCTTTGAGTCGACTTATAAAATTAAAGTGGATCAATTAGAACCCCAGGTGGCCTGCCCCCATGATGTAGGGAATGTGAAACCCGTGAGAGAAGTAAAAGGGATCCCGATTGACCAAGCTTTCCTCGGCTCCTGCACGAATGCCCGTTATGAAGACCTGGAGATTGCCGCCAAGATCCTCAAGGGGAAAAAGATCCATCCCAAAATCAGATTGATCGTGACACCGGCTTCCCAGTCTATTTACAAGCAAGCCCTTCAGAAAGGTTTGATCGAGGTTTTCATCGATGCCGAAGCCGTAGTCACCAACCCCACTTGCGGAGCCTGCGGGGGTCTTCACTTAGGCATCTTGGGGGCCGGAGAGAGGTGCATTTCTTCGCAAAATAGAAACTTTAAGGCGCGCATGGGGAGTCCGGAGTCCGAGGTTTATCTGGCATCACCCGCGACGGTTGCGGCTTCCGCCATTGCTGGGGCGATCGCCGACCCCAGAGATTATTTGCAATAATCTATTTACAGAGGAGGGTGGCATGAGTTCGCTCAAAGGCCGAGTTTGGAAATTCGGGGACAACATCAGCACCGACCTGCTGATGCCTACGGCAAGTATGTTCGGAAAAGCAACAGAAGAAGAAATGAAAGATTATTGTATGTATGCCGAGCGACCCGATTTTGGCAAGAACGTGAAAAAGGGGGATATCGTAGTGGCCGGCAAAAATTTCGGGTGTGGATCAAGCCGCCCAGCGGCCAAGAATCTTTTGGCCCTCGGTATCGATTGCATTTTGGCTGACTCCATGGGAGCGATCTTTTATCGAAACTCCATCAATTTGGGGCTTCCCGTATTTTCCATCAAAGATGTTTCCAAATTCTTCGAGGATGGTGAGGAAGCGGAAGTGAATTTGAGCACTGGCGAAGTGAAAAACCTAAGAACTGGCCAGATCCTGAAAGCAAGCCCGATCCCTAAAGAGCTGATGGAGATATTGCAATCCGGGGGCATTGTTCCTTTCTTAAAGCAAAAAGCAAAAGAAGGAAGACTTTATAAAAGCTAATAAAATAAAGCTCCAGATCACGCCAGACTCACAGTGGTGATGACGGAAGGGGAGATTATAGTTTATACCCCAGGGTAGATTCGTATTTCTTTCGGACCCCTTCGCCAGGAAGAAATTCCTCTTCCATCTTCCGGACTTCGGGAAACCCGAGGAAGGCATTGGAATCACTCATCGGATGGCCTTCCATCCCCTTGCGGAACTCTAACCAAGCGGCTGTATCCCGCTTCTTCATGTCCGCTATTAGATCATAGACACCTTTCAGCGTAGAGCCCAGGGCGGCCCCCGGATAGATCACGATAGCGAAACCGAGGTCTTGCAATTCGGCGGCGGAAAGGGCCGGGGAAATGCCGGTACAGTTATAGAACAAGGGCCCTTGCACTTCCTTCCTGATGCGACGGAGCTCTTCCAATGAAGTGGGGGCCTCTATAAAAGCAACGTCAGCGCCGGCCTTTAAGTAGGCATTGGCCCGTTTGATCGCTTCGTCGAGTCCCCCACCGAATGCTCCGCGGGCATCGGTCCGGGCAATCAAGAGAAAGTCTCTATCATACTCATCCCTGGCCCTAACTGCAGCGCGGTACTTACCTACGGCCTCCTCAACCGGAATGAGCTCTTTGCCCGAAACATGACCACAACGCTTTGGCGTCACCTGGTCTTCGATGTGAATCCCGGCGATCCCTGTCTGAATGTATTCTTTCACGCACCTCGTTACATTGAGGGCATTTCCGTAACCCGTATCGGAATCGGCAATAATCGGGATATTGACTGCATTGGCTGTATACCGGGCTACCATGTGGACTTCGGTCATCGTGGCGAATCCCGCGTCGGGCATTCCCAGTAATCCGGCGGATACCCCATATCCTGAGAGATAGCCTGCCGGAAATCCCACTTTTTCGATCACCTTGGCGGTTACGGCATCAAAGCAGCCCGGGACCACCAGAATCTCCTTTTTGGCCAACAATTGTCTGAGTTGGGTTGTTTTTTTCATGTTCCCTCC
>CAZIDC010000043.1:0-12694 GCA_964537885.1 uncultured Syntrophaceae bacterium
CGGATGCCCACCGGCTGGAAGACATTGGCACGGCCCGAACGATCTTTCTCCTGGCGGAGGCAACCTTAAAAGATTTACGCTTAGCCTTACGTGGCGGAGGGGGACGGCGGATCGTCAAGAGACTGGACCGCGGAGGTTCTTTGCTGTGAATCTTCCGCAAGGCAAATATATTTATGAAAAATACGGGGAGCACGGATGCGTCGGGTGCGGGAGGTGCGCCTCTGCTTGCTTGCCGGATATCGCCGACCCCGTTAAGATTTTTAACCGGCTAAAGGAGGGCAAGGGATGATGAACACGGCAAAGATTCAGACCGGCTCGTTCGAGCCCACATCGATTTATCTGCCCACCCCGGCGGAGATCGTCAGGACGGAGCAGCTGACGAAAATGGAAAAGCTCTTCGAGATCCGGCTAAAAAATGGCCGGGACCTGGGGCATCAACCCGGCCAGTTCGTGGAAGTCTCCTTGTTCGGCATCGGGGAAGCGCCCATTTCTATCTCCTCTTCTCCGACCCAGAAAGGCTCTTTTGAACTGGCGGTCCGGGCCGTGGGTAATGTAACCAAAGCCCTGCATTCTTTGAATTCAGGGGCTTCCCTCGGGATCCGGGGTCCTTTCGGCAAGGGATTCCCGGTGGAAGAATTGAAGGGCAAAGATATCCTCTTTGTTGCCGGGGGCATTGGCCTTGTCCCCCTGCGTTCCCTGATCAACTATGTCCTGGACAATCGTCCGGCTTACGGCCGGGTCTTGGTCCTTTTCGGCGCCAAGACCCCTGCGGAGCAGCTCTTCCTGGAGGAGCTCTCCCGTTGGCGGGTGAGCAAAGAGATGGAATACTTGGAAACGGTGGACCGCTCGGACGGCCAATGGCAAGGGAACGTGGGGGTGATCACCACCCTCTTCCGCAAAATTGCCATCGACCCCAAAAAGACGGTGGCGGTTGTTGTCGGTCCGCCGCTCATGTACCGCTTTGCCATTCTCGAAGCCCAAGCCAAGGGGATTCCCGACGACCGGATTATTGTCTCCCTGGAGAGGCGCATGAAGTGCGGGGTGGGAAAATGCGGCCACTGCCAGATCAATAACCTCTACGTCTGCCAGGAAGGCCCGGTTTTCAATTATGCCAAGATTAAGGATGTAAAGGATGCCATTTGATGAAGCCGAAAATCGCCTTCTTTGATTTCGCCAGCTGTGAAGGCTGCCAGCTCCAGGGGGAAATCACGCGCCGAGTCAGCGTGCAATTGACCCCGGAAACCCGCAGGGAAAGTCCTCCTGCGCATGACAATGGGATCGACACACCTGGTGGGCATGATGGTCGGAGAACCACTTCCTCGAATTTGGTAAACTGCCTGAGGAATGCGGAGTAAAAGTTCGGAGTAATGTAGCTCGGAGTTCGGAGCAAAGACCTTTTCAACCATCCGCTGCCAGTTTTTATTACTCCGGAATCCGAACTTTTTGGAAAACCGGACCATTTGATTTATTTTATTGAGTGTGTTATCAAAGTTTATGATTGAGGAGGAAAACCTATGGAAGAAGCAAAGATTTTAATCGTTGACGATGATCCCGATATTGTGGAAGCCCTGAAGATGACTCTGGAGGCGCATCATTATCAAGTCTACACAGCGGCCAACGGCACAGAAGGGCTGAGGCAGGTAAAATCCGTAACCCCCGACCTGATCATCCTCGACGTGATGATGGATTCCATTACCGAGGGTTTTCAGGTGTCCTACCAGCTTCGCAATCCGGATCCCAACTCCGAGTACGCGCCCTACTCTAAAATCCCCATTTTGATGCTTACGGCCATCGTGGAAAAGAAACACATGAAGTTTTCCACCAAGACCGACGGCGACTTCTTACCCGTGGACGATTTTGTGGAAAAACCCATTCGTCCGCAGGTCCTTCTGGAAAAAATAAAGAAAATGGTGAATAAATAATCCCGGATAAGGCCTGAATGGCGATGCAACCTTCTGGTGGCGCAGTTTATTTAATAGGAGGATAGAATACTGACTCAGCAATTCGTTGACCCAATGGGCCGCAACGCAGACGATGGGTCGATGTACGCCGCCAACATCGGCCGGGAAAGGGCTGGGTAGGGAGAGAAAAATACTGTATTCCCCCCCTGGAAATACAGAATTCACCTTATTTTTTTAAACGTTCCTCGTCCTTATAATAATCTACATGGACATGGATGACCTGTAAGGGTTGCCGACTCCGGCCGCCCTGTAAAACCCGCAAGGGATTTTCTAATCAATCCATGTGAGCGAAAGTAAAAAGGAGGCGTTTAATGGCTTTAGAAGGTTCAAAAACTAAAAATAATCTGCAAGAAGCGTTTGCCGGAGAATCCCAGGCCAACCGCCGGTATCTGGCTTTTGCCAAGAAGGCGGAGCAAGAAGGATTCCAACAGGCGGCCAAACTCTTTAGGGCTGCTGCCGAAGCTGAGACCGTCCACGCCCACGCTCATTTGCGCGCCTTAGGAGCGATTAAGTCCACCAAAGAAAATATCCAGGAGGCGATTGCCGGAGAGACGCATGAGTTCAAAAGCATGTATCCGGCGATGTTGGCAACGGCCAAGACAGACGGGCAGAAACAGGCAGTGATTAGCTTTGATTACGCCAACCAAGTGGAAAAGATCCACGCCGCCCTGTATGAAAACGCCCTGGCCAACCTGGGAAAGAACAAGGAAGTGGATTATTATGTCTGCCCGGTTTGCGGGAACACGGTAGAGGGGAAAGCACCGGATATCTGCCCTATTTGCGACACTCCGGGCTCCAAGTTCATCAAAGTTTCCTGATCATCCTTGCCCGCCCTTACCCAGATGCCTTGGCCGGAGAAGAGAACCTTTCAGCGTTCCCTTCTCCATTGGTTCAGCCGCCATCAAAGAGACCTGCCCTGGCGCAAAAATCAGGATCCTTATCGGATCATGGTTTCAGAGTTCATGCTCCAGCAAACCCGGGTGGAGACGGTCCTCCCCTACTTTGATCGCTTCCTGAAACTCTTCCCAACCTGTACGGACCTGGCCCAGGCATCCCTTCCAAAGGTGCTCAAAGTCTGGGCCGGATTGGGCTACTATGCCCGGGCCCGGCATCTCCATGCCGCTGCCCAAACCATAGAGCGGGATTTTAACGGGAATTTTCCTTGGAAGAAAAATGATCTCCTTCGTCTCCCAGGATTTGGCCCTTACACTGCGGGAGCTGTCGCCAGCATAGCTTTCCATGAACCCGTAGCCGCCCTGGATGGAAATGTCGATCGTGTTTTCACCCGCCTTTTAGACCTCCGGGGTAGGGAATCAGGGGTTCGCCAAAGGAAAATACTGGAGGAGGTTGTAGAAAAATTAATCCCCCGGAAGCGGGCCTCGGCTTTCAACCAGGCGCTGATGGACCTGGGAGCCTTGATTTGCATCCCCCTCCGGCCTCGATGCCCTTCCTGTCCGATTAAAAGATTCTGTACCCGGCAGGGCGCTAAAGGTCAAAAGCCAAGTCGGACCGGGCCAAAATTCAGGAAAGAGGTCTGGGCCGTCGCCCTAACGGAACACAACGGCCGATTCCTTCTTCACCGCCGGGAAGGAAAGGGGCTCCTGGCCGGCCTATGGCAGTTTCCAACGGTCGCGGTAACGGCGGGTAAAGATATTGCCCGGGATAGAGGAAAGAAAGAACAGGAGGCAAGAGAAGCGTTAAAAAAAATACTGGAGGAGAATTTCGGGGTTCGGATAAAAATTAAATGTTCTCTTGCCGTCCAAGAACACCGATTCACCCATATTCATTTAAAGATGATGCCCTTCTTCTGCTCCTTGGTGGAAACGATTCCTGTTCAAAAGACTCGGCAACAAGCCCGGTGGATTAAACCTTCCGGTCTTTCCCGTTATCCCATCGCCAAAGCAATGCAAAAAATGATCGTCCTTTTAAAAAATATCCACGGCGATCCACCGGGTAGTCCTCACCCCCATCCATGACTGTTGGCCTCATCTCTAACAGAGCGTTGAAAAATTCAAACTTTTTAACCGCTTTACGCTCTGCCCTGTGCGCTTTCGTCCTTCCGCTGGGTGGCGTACCATTCGAGCTGGCGGAAGATCCCGCGCAGAACGGCCACGTCCCGGTCGGAAAGGTTAGCCCGTCCGAAAATCCGCCGCAGGGTGTGCATGATCCTTTTGGGATTTTTCGGGTCGAGAAAACCAATACGCAGGAGGAGATCTTCCAGATGTCCGTACATTCTTTCTACTTTCTGAAACTCCGCTAAGGGGGGCAGCAGGGGTTCTCCGGGGGCGTGGGCCAGAGTAGCCAGATAGAGTTCATAGCAGACTAACATCACGGCCTGGGCCAGGTTCAGGGAACGGAGGCTGGCGTGGGTGGGCAGGGTGATCAAAGCCTGGCAAGGGGCCAGCTCCTCGTTGGTCAATCCTTTGTCTTCCGGGCCGAAAAGGATGGCCACCGGAATCGACCGAGCATGAGCAATCATCTCCGGGCAGATTTCCCGCGGCGAGATAAAGGGACCGCGATTCCTTCCTTTGCGGGCAGAGGTCCCGGCGATCCAGCGGAAACCGGCCAGCGCTTTCCTTTGACTGGGGAAAACTTTGGCTTTCTCCAAAAGATCTTTGGCCGAGGTGGACATCATCCTGGCTTCTGGAGATAGAGGGTCCTGTCCGGGGGAAACCAGGATCAGGCGGGAAAGGCCCATATTTTTCATTGCCCGGCTGACCGAACCGATGTTGCCGGCGAAGTGAGGCCTGATTAGGACAATGGCGATGTTATCCAGCGGATTGTTCAAGGTCGGGCCTGCCTGGAATAAAACCGTTTTCCCATATTTTCCTTTCACCGCTGCGCTTCTCCCGTTTTAGCCCGGTGGAAGCCCGCCCCCTCCGCTTCTTGCGGTGTATCAAACAAGATTCTGTTCCTGGGGCTGATCCTGGCCGCTGCCGGGCTTCCGGGCAGATGGTAAATCATCGAACGCTTGTTAGCCACCACTTTATTTTCAGGAACGGAATATTCTTTGGGATAAGCCTTTCGATCTCCACCCCGAACCATGCGCCTGAATTTTGAAAAGAGGCCTTCATCCCGCTGGGTACGGCGGCGAAATTCCTGGGGTCGTTCCTTGAGCCCGTTCTTTTTGTTGAAGACCCCAAGCCCTTTTTCCCGGGCAGCTCCCTCGGCTTCCTGCAACTCGACGGCCCGTTTCCCCCGGTAACCACCGCCGAAGAAAAAAGCATTCCCGGAACTGACCATTTCCCGGTTGATAAACTTCTGGCCGAGAAAAACATAAGCCAGAAGCCTTTGGTACTTATCCCTTTCTTCGCCCTCTTCGATTTCCAGGACCACGGTCTTTCCCCCGACCAACGATTGGGCGAATTCCTTCGCTCTTCCTCCCCACGGTTCCTGGCCAAGCTTTTGACGATGGGTCGCTTCCGGTCCATCGATTTCCCGCAAACGCACGTGCTCATGCCGGCCCTGGATTCGAACCAAAAAGGTATCCCCATCGAACACTTTGATCACTTTGCCGGAAAGAGTCTTCGCGGTGGCAGGCCAAGGCGAGCTGAAAATAAAGAGAAAAAGAAATAATAAAGCCCGGCGAAAAACCATAGGTCGGGTGAAACGGCAGCCCCATTTTTGGCGGGCCAAGAGGTTAGACTTCTTGACAGGCTCCTTCTAAAATTTCCAAAGCGATGTCGATCTCTCTCTGCCGCACATCCAGCGGCGGAAGGAAGCGGATGGTTTTATAACCGGCGCCCAGGAGCAAAAGTCCGCGCTGGAATGCTCGGCGGGTGATCCGGTCCCGCCGCTCCCGGGACTCGATCTCGATGCCGTCCATGAGGCCGATTCCACGCACGTCCTGGATGAAAGGATATTTCTTCTGCAGCCCTTTTAGCCCCTGTAAAAAGTAATTGCCCATACGGGTGGCATTTTCCAATAAATTTTCTTTCTGGATGGCCTCAATGATGGTGTAGCCAATGGCCGAGCTTAAAGCGTTTCCTTCCCCCCAGGTGCTGGAAATGCGGTACTCCTGCCGGGGAAAGAGTTCTTTCTTGCCCAACGTGGCGCCGACTCGAAGGGGCTTGGCGACGGTGATGATGTCCGGCTGGATGTCGAAGTGCTCGATCGCCCACCATTTCCCCGTTCGGCCCAGGCCCGCCTGGATCTCGTCGGAGATCAGGGGAATCGAATATTTTTTGGCCAGGCGATCCACTTCCTTCATGAAATCCATACTCGGGACGTTATAACCGCCTTCCCCCTGGATCGGCTCGAGGATGATAAACGCTACTTCCCCCGGGTCTACCAAGCCAATGTCCGGGTCTAAATAATGATCCAGGCGGCTGCACCATCCTTCTTTTCCCGCGCATGAGATCATCCAGCCACAAGTGCAGGGGCGCTGCCGGCAGGTGCAGTAGGGAAAGTCAACGATGTTGGGAATCTGCGGGAACCAGTCGCGTTGAATCTTTTTGCTGCGGTTGAGGGAAAGAGCGCCCAGAGTGCGGCCATGGAAGGCCCCGTAGAAGCAGATGCCATAACCATAATTCCTTTTATGGTCATAGCATATCTTTATGGCGTTCTCCACTGCTTCGGCCCCGGAATTGGAGAAGAAAGCGGAGCCGAACCCGAACTGGGAGGTGATTTCCATGAGCTTGTAATGAAGGTGCGAAGGAGTGGGGATAGCGGATTTTTCCGGGTCTTCTCCCCAGGCACCGATGAAATCGCACCCGGCATAACGGTCAGGGTCGACGGGCTTAAGCTTGGCAGCCATGCCGACCAGGGCCGGGTGGTTGTACCCCAGGGCGGAGCTTCCGACGTGAGAGACAAAATCTAAAATGACGTTCCCATCAACATCCGTACAGAAGGGCCCGATGGCGGGCTGGGATCGGTCCCAGATGAATTCTTCGTGGTAGGTAGAGCGGGCGGCATACCGGTGATGAAACTCTGCCCACTTTCGGGCATGGGGGCCGGGGGGCAGGGTTTTAATTACGGTTTGGGCCGTGTCGCGGTTCATAGGTTTGAATTACTTGGGACGCAGATTTTCGCAGAAAAAAGCTGCTCCATCCAAAACATTTTATTCTAACAGTCTATCTTTTTGAAAAGACTCTTTTTCCGTTTTCCTAATAGCGTCATTCCCTTGAAAACGGGAATCCAGGAATAAAAATAACTTTGTCCGCCTGAGGCGGACTGCTTCCGCAGGAATGACAAACTTGTTTGACCGCTTTATTCTCTGGTCTATTCAAAGCGGTAAATTGTTACGATTTTTGCATCTCAGGGTTGATCTTAACAACCAGAGGGTATTTTGTCAAACCATTCTGTTGAAAACGCCCCATCCCAATCCGGCAACTTGAGCTCTTAAACCCTTGGCGTGCTCAAGGCTGAAAAGTATGCTATCTTAAAAGACGGAAAAAGTCGCCGCGGCGAACTCCTGGAGAGCCGTTTATGAAGCTCAAAGAAACATCCTTGGGGATTCTTTACATCGTTTCCACGCCCATCGGCAACCTGGAAGACATCACCCTGCGGGCCCTGCGGGTGCTCAAGGAAGTAGACTTGATCACGGCCGAAGACACCCGGCGGACCCGGCAACTCCTTAGCCACTACGGAATTCACAAGCCTCTGATCAGTTACCATGAGCACAATCGCAGGATCCGGGAGGAATCCCTGCTGGAGGAGCTTCGCCGGGGGAAAACCATAGCCTTGGTCACCGATGCCGGCACCCCCGGGATCTCGGATCCGGGCGAGCATCTAGTAAGGAGTGCAATTCAGGAGTCCATCCCGCTGGTCCCCATCCCGGGGGCTTCGGCGTTGGTTGCAGCGCTCAGCATATCCGGCTTGCCGACGGATTCTTTCCTGTTCTATGGATTCCTGCCGTCCAAGGCCGGGGCCAGGGAGAAATTGATGTTTTCCCTTAAGGAACGTCATGAGACGCTCATTTTCTACGAATCCCCCAAACGCCTCCGTTTTTTCCTGGAAGATGTGGTCCGGATTCTGGGCGAACGACAGGTAGTTGTTGCCCGGGAGATGACCAAGGTTTACGAAGAAGCTTACCGGGGAACGGCCTCCGAAATTCTGAAGGAGATCGAGGAAGAGGAAATCAGAGGAGAGGTAACCGTGGTCGTCGAAGGGTGTACCAGCCCGGTCAAAGTGGAATCCTCTTCCATCGCCGGATTGTTGGAGCTTTATTTCCGGGAGATGGGTTTGTCAATGAAAGAAGCCATCGAACGGGTAGCCGCGGAACTCGGGGTTTCCAAAAGCGAAGTGTACAGGGAAAGCATAAAGATGAAAAAACTGGCGGCCGAACCCCTGCCCTCCGGAAAAAGCCGCCCGAAACCCTCTGGAGAGCAGGGGACCTGATTTACTTCTTCGAACGTTTCTTTTTCATGGGAGCTTCACAGCAGATGATATCACAGGCCTCCGCGCAACCGCAGACTTCATCGACTGTAATGCCCAGGCCGCAAACTTCGCAAACGTAAGCGTCGCCGACTTTTGTTGGCGATTTGGCCGCCGCCTTCTTGGCGGGTGCCTTCTTAGCCGTTGCTTTCTTTACCGCCATCTTTCACCCCTCCTTTCGTTTTTTTTCCCTCCTGAGCCGCCAAGGCTCATTCCCTTATTGCGACCGGTCCTAATAGCTCAAACTCCCCGCGGAATTTTTCCGACCGCCCCACGATGACGATGAGCATTATCTCCGGATGAAGGTGCTTCCGGGCGGAGAGGGCCATCTCTTCCAGGGTCACCGCCGCAATCCGCTCGGGATAAGCAGCAAGAGACTCCAGCCCCAGGCCGTGAACCTCTGCCTGGATGATCCTCTGGGCAATCTGCGGGAGAGACTCAAATTTCAGGGGATAGCTGCCGGTCAGAAAATTTATTGCTTCTTCCCGCTCGCGTTCGGTGGCTCCCTGGATAAGGAAAGATTGAATCAGAGAAAAAATTTCCCGGACGCACGGGAAGGTGGTTGCGGTAGGAGTAAAAGTGGAGATCGCATAAGGCCCGGGGTTCTTCCGGGGGGCCAGGGAGCCGCGAATCCCATAGGTGTAACCCCGTTCGACCCGGATCTTGGTCATCAGCCGGGACGAAAAACCACCCGCCCCCAGGACGAAGTTCATGACTTCAAAGGGAATAAAATCCGGGTGTCCATGGTGCATTCCGATATGGCCTAAGCGAATTTGGCTCTGGGTCAAATCAGGCCGGTCAATCATAACGGTTTTGACCCCGGATGGAGAATAAAAGGACGGCGTTTTGCTCACCGCTTCTTTTCCCCGGACCCCGCCGGGAAAGTGGGCTTCGACCCACCGGAAGCAGGCTTCTTCCTCAACATCGCCGATCAGGAGCAAAAAACTCCCTTCCGGCAAAAATCCCCGCTGGTAGAATTCTTTGGCCTCGTCACCAACGATCTGTGGGATTGTATTCAAGGTTCCATAGACCGGGTGGTCATAGGGAGTTCCCTGGAAAAGAATTTCCTGGAACCGCTCGTCGGCGATAACCTCGGATTCGTCCGTCTCCTGCACAAGATTGGCGATCCGCCGTTTCTTCAGTTGTTCAAACTCTTCGGGGGGAAAGGCGGGTTGGGTATAAATTTCCAGCAACAAGCTCATGAGGCGCTCAAAGTCTTCGCTCAGCCCGAAAAGGTGCAAAGAAGTGGAATCCCATCCAGATTGGGCCGAAAGGGTGGCCCCCAGTCCGTCCACTTCCGCGGCTAACTGGCTGGCGGATCGTTTCTGGGTTCCCAGGGTGAGCATCTCGGCAGTAAGGTCGGACAGACCTGCTTTTCCGGGAGGGTCCGCCTCGGCCCCACGGGGAAGGACGAGGTGGATGCTGACTAAGGGAAGCTCAGGCTTAGGGATGGAGTAGACTTTAAGACCACCCTTGAGAAGGGCCGAGAAAATCTTTGGAAGGGTAAAAGATTTGGTCTTGACCCTTGAGTTCATTCTATCTCCCCCAGGTCTTCATGCTCGGCCTGGCTTACCGGCTGGAGCAGAACCACCGTGCGGTTTTCCGGCCGCAGGTATTTCCGGGCGACCCGGAGAACATCCTCCGCCGTGATGGATTCATAACTGGGAAGAATGGTTTTGGCCAGGCGGAAATCACCGGCGCGAACCTGGTACATGCCGGCCAGCAGACCCTGGAAGAACAAGGTCTGCAGGCTCTGGATAAAGAGGGAGCGCGTCTGTTTTTTAGCCTTGGACAACTCTTCATCGGCGAGGGGCTCCTGCCGGAGGGTTTCTATTGTCTCCCAGACTTCTCCCTCCAGAGTCTCCAGAGCAATCGTCGGTGAAGCGATCCCATAGATTTGCAGGATCCCCGGGTCCATGAAGAAAAAAGGCGGGTGTCCCATTTCGGCTTGGGCCTCCACGGCTTTCCCGGGTTTTTCCAATTTTTCAAAAAATCTTGAAGAACGACCCAAAGAGAGAGCATGGCAAAGGACCTGGAGGGGGAAAAGGTCCGGATGGGTGATCCCCGGGATATGAAAGGCTGCGAAAAAAGCGCCAACCTGGGAAACCTTTTTAAACACCGCCCGCTTTTCCCCCCGCTGGGGCCTCTCCGGGGTGATGGTCAGACGGGGAGGGGGTTGAGGGGGAATGTGGCCGTAATATTTCTCCACGGTCCTAAAGACCTTCTCCGCTTCGATATCGCCCACGACAACGACGACCGCGTTATTGGGAGCGTAATGAACCCGATAATATTCACGGCAATCTTCCAGGGATAGGTTTTGCAGGTCGTAGTCCCAGCCGACAACCGGCCAGCGGTAAGGATGCTGTTCATAGGCCAGGGCGAAAAGCTGCTCAATGAGTAAACCGAAGGGGCTGTTTACCGACCGAAGTTTGCGTTCACTGCGGACGACTTCCCGCTCGGGCTCAAGGGTTTCCTGGGTAAGCCGGAGGTTTTCCAGCCGGTCGGCTTCCAGTTGCACGGCCAGCTCGAATCTTCCGGCTGGAAGGTTTTCATAATAGGAAGTATTATCCGTGGTGGTGAAGGCGTTGAGGGTTCCGCCGTTGGCCTGGATGACCCGGGAGAATTCTTCGGGGCCCACCTTTTCCGTCCCCTTGAACATCATATGCTCGAAGAGGTGGGTAATCCCGGTGATTCCGGGCTTTTCATACCTCGAGCCGGCGGCAAAATGCACCTGATAAGAAACAACCGGCAGGGACCTGGACTCTCCCACAAGGACCCGCAGGCCGTTGGCCAGTCGATGATCTGCAAACTCGAGGACCACGCTCAATTCCCTCTTCTCCATGGATGGACCGGAGCGGACAGCGGTCGATGGCTTCCTAAATTTTCTCCCCGGAGGCCCCGGCGGGGCTGTAGACTGCGGAAAGGTCTTGGTCATTCAGACGGAACCCTTCGGGGCAGGTTGCGCGCCAAGTCCGCAGGAAAGACATTCCCCCGGGTTGACGACGGGCATCTGCCCATGAGCCATCTTCTTTTTTAAGCTTTCGAGATCCGGATTAATAAAATCGGAACATCAGAACAGTTAAGAACTTTATCGGCGACGCTACCCAGAGCCCAGCGGCCCAGGCCGCTTCGGCCGTGGCTGGCCATGGCGATGAGATCAAATTTTTTCTTGGCGGCATAGTCGCAGATTTGGATGGCATCTTTGCCGTGAGCCACGGCAGTGAAGGTTTCAATATTTTTTCTCCTCAACCGGGCGGCGGTTTTGTCCAGGTAAGCCTGGGCCTCGCGCATAAGCTGCTGGCGCTCTGTTTTCTCCTTTTCGGGGTCAATTTTGTAACTCACCACCACCTGCAGCAGGTGAACCTCCGCCTGGCAGCATTCCCGGATCTTTTCCAGCTTGGGCAGAATCCCTTCCGCCAGCTTTGATCCATCCAGGGGAACGAGAATTTTCTTGAACATGTTTCACTCCTCCACATTTTTCCGTGATGCCCCGCCCTACCCGGCCAAAGGGGCTATTTAAATTATAACATCGGGGGAAGAGAAAGCCAGTCTTAAATTCGCGTTAATTCAACTGATCCGCCACACGCTTGGCGATTTCTGACCCCATGGACCCCATTTTTCGCGAAAAAGTGATTAAATGCCTACCTGGACCTCCTCCGATATTTTCCACGGCGCGGAGAACATTCTTGCTCATCCCGGATGGTTTGCTTATATTATCAGCTTTTAAAGGATTTCGAAAAGAGATTTTCGGCCAGAGCATCCTGGGAGCGGGTGAATTCATAGCCTGGGTGAATCTATGCGAATCTGATGATGGAAAAAGGAAATTTCAGCAGGGCGGAAGAGGTTTTTAAAAAGACCTTGAATCTGAAACCTGTTCACCCACATTCTTACTTCGGCCTTGCTCTGTTATACCGGGTAACGGGCCATCCGGAAGAAAGTCTCAAGGTCCTTGAATGTCTTTTTATTTTGATGCCCAAAACCCCAAGAATTGAAAGCGCGCAGATTTACAGGGAGGCCCGCAATCTCTACTTGGGAATTAAGGCAGAGACGGAATATTGGCGCGTGAAAAAGGGGAATACGGATCTCCTGGTCTCTATAGCCCGCTAACTTTCCTGGCGGATAAAGATTTGATCGAATTTCAGTAAATTCCGGATGCAAACAAAATAGACCTGACCCCGTGCTGCATCGGTTCACCACCACCCAGCTTCTTTTCCCATCTTTCTCGTCCATAGATTTGTTTCCTCAGGTGACCAGAAGTCATGTTCGAATACCTGGTCACTTTTCCCCCTCTTTTCGGGATTACAAGCAAGTTCACTTTGAACCCACGTCCCAGTTTACCCAGAAGTTGATTTTAAACC